>DATNQB010000059.1 GCA_036702875.1 Oculatellaceae cyanobacterium
ATTGAGTGATTCAAATACTTGACGGCGATCTTGTCGATTTTGTTTGGCAGTTTCTAGGCGAGATTTTTGATCTGCGGTTAAGATACTGTCCATCTGCGATCGCTCAGATTGGCGAATTTGATCCATTTTGGCTTGTTGCTCAGATGTCAAGTTCAGCCAATTTTGGTGGCGTGGCGCTTGTGTCTGTGTATTAGATTGAGCAAACACTGCTGGAATAGCCGTAGCAGCTACAGTCACAGATGCCATACCCGCCAGCAAAAGTAATACTTTAACGTTAGAAATTTTGTTTTTGAGAGAAGAAGCAAAATCAGATTTCATGATATTCCTGAGATTTGAGAAATCAACCGTTTGTTTTGTTCGATACTTAAATCATAGGAACGGGCATTGCTCTTCCACATGGGTCGAATTTCCTAATTTAAAGTAGTACTAAAGTCCTAGCTGTTTCAGGAATCGAATGGCAGAAAATGTCTTTAGGTTCTGTAATGGAAAGGTTTATTAGAAAAGAGCGATCGCTGCTCAACAATAAATAAAAGTGACGGCTTGGGGATCATTGAATTTTCCCCCTACTCCCTACTCCCCGCCCCCTGCTCCCTACTATGCAACTTCGCTTACCCTTTTCCAACCATTCCTTCCGTCTGATGCTCTATCTGGAATGGATTTTATTGGGAATAACTTTACTGGGAGAAATTCGACCAGAACCCCATAGAATGAGTGCTACAACGCTACCAATTTCAATTCTGGTAGTGATTGTTTTTGGTTTGATGGGGCTCAAGCTACCAACTGGAAAAATTAGTAACAAATTGCTTTATACAGGAGCAGAATTTGGATTACTATTTTTAACTTTTTTATTAGACAGTCGCACAATCTTTTTTCCTCTGCTTGGTTTAATAATTGTGATTCGCAGTTGTCTAATTTTTCCGCAATCTGGTCGCTTGACTGTGGCGGGATTGGTATTTTTTGCTGTTTTGCTAATGCTGTTTCAGCAAATGCCCCTGTCACCGCCTCCGCCTCGCCCAAGACATCCACCTCCACCAGAGTTATTTGCTAATACAATCTGGACACTCAGACTCAATACAGCAGTAACTTTTGGACTGGCGCTGTTGTTTATTCTGCTATTAGTTAATGCTTTATTATCTGAACGTCAGAGTCGCGAGAAACTATTGCTCGCGAATGAGCAATTACGCCAGTATGCTTTGCGAATTGAAGACCAAGCAACGCTGCAAGAACGTAATCGCATTGCGCGAGAAATTCATGATGCTTTAGGACACGCTTTAACTGCCCAAAGTATTCAGTTAGAAAATGCCTTGTTATTTCTGCCATCCGATACAGAAAAAACCGAGTCATTTTTAAAAGAGGCAAAACAGCTTGGATCTAGGGCATTGCAGGAGGTAAGACGCTCAATTTCTACATTGCGTTCAAATCCATTGCAAGGACAATCATTAGAAGTGGCGATCGCTAATACAATCACAGAGTTTCGCCAAACTACCGGAATTATACCAGATTGTACAATTCAACTAATTCAACCAATATCTACCGACATTAGTACAGCACTTTACCGGATTATTCAAGAATCCCTCACTAACATTTACAAACATAGCCATGCAACCCAAGTACATATTTTCCTCCAAGAAAGGCGAGAAATGATTCATCTCGAAATTAACGATAATGGTCAAGGATTTAACCCAGAGGGAAATACAACCGGATTTGGACTTCAGGGAATGCGAGAACGCACTACTGCTTTAGGTGGTCAATTCTCACTCACTAGCCAACCAAAGCAAGGCTGCCGAATTACTGTCTTAATTCCGTTGCCACTCACTTTATAGCAATTTTTAACTTAATGAAGTACTGTTTTGAATAGAGAAAAATTTACACAAAAATGGGTTTTAAAAAAAGCTAATAGCTAACCGCTATATGATATATGCTAAGATTCGCCTATTGCTGGTTGATGACCAACTGATTATCCGTCAAGGCTTGAAAAGTCTATTGGAAGCCAAACCTGATTTAGAAGTCGTGGGAGAGGCAGAAAACGGGCAACAGGCAATTGCTCAAGTGGAAACCTTGCAACCCGATGTAGTGTTAATGGATGTGCGGATGCCTATAATGGATGGCGTTGCTGCTACTCGGATAATTTGTCAACAATTTAGCAAAACTAGAGTGTTAGTTTTGACAACATTTGATGATGATGATTATGTCTCGCAAGCGATGCGATTAGGGGCGCGAGGTTATTTACTCAAAGATACTCATTCTGATGACTTAGCCACAGCAATTCGAGCGGTTCATAAAGGTTACACCCAAATGGGGCCAGGATTATTGGAAAAAGCGATCGCACTTCCATCTCCCGCAACTCCACCCCAACCCACGCGCCTACCTCCAGAACTTGCAGGATTAACAACCAGAGAACGTGAGGTACTACGTTTAATTGCCGCAGGCGCAAGTAACCGCGAGATTGCAGAAAAACTCTACATTTCAGAAAGAACGGTTAAAAACCATATCAGTAGTATTTTAAGTCAGTTAAATTTGCGCGATCGCACACAAGCTGCTATGTTTGTGAGTGCTTTTTTACCTCTACTATAATTGTCACTGACTTTTCATAATTTTTCCAAATAACTGAGTAAATCTGCCATTTCCTGGGGACTAGGTTGAAACTGTGGCATCGGAGGAGTTTTACCACTGATTACTTGCTCAATTAGATGAACGCGAGACTTTCGCTTAGATATATGATCTAAACTTGGGCCTACTCGACCTTCAGCTTGCAATCCGTGACATCCAGCGCAATTCATTTGAAAGATGGCGTGTCCTAGTACCGGATCACCCCTAAGAGACAACACACCGTTGATATAAGGATCTGAAACGCGAAGCAGGTGAACGCCCAAAATGCTTGTCAGGATTGCCAGCAGAACCGCCAGCACGATCAAGCTGATGCGTTGCATGATGGTTTCAGGTTTAGGTAGCTGGTTATCCAAAGGTCTAGTAATATAAAGATTTACAAAGTGTCGATCAATGCCAGCTACACACCAAAAGCACTCACATTACTGAAGATTGCTATATGTGTGCCAATGTCTAGCTAAACATTTCAATTAATATACTTAGCTTAAGTTTTATGGACAAATGAGGCAAGCGTTGTCTAGGTGATCTGTGATTTTTTATACCAAAAATCAGGTTAATCAGTCTTTCGGCAGTATCTCTGTGACAATGTTGTAATCTGTAGGATGAGAAATAAGTAAAAAACCTTAACAGTTAACTAAGGAGTACTGACGTGGTAGAACCTCTGCTTTCAGGCATGGTACTAGGCTTAATCACCATCACCCTTGCTGGCTTGTTTGCCGCAGCTTATATGCAGTATAAGCGCGGTAACAAACTCGGTATATAGAAGGTAACAGCCGTATTGCCGTAGACTTTCTCACGGTCAATCTCTAGATGGGGAACAGGTTCAACCTGCCATTTATTAGGGCTGTGTTCTACTGCTAATTCACCAGTGGAAGCGAGAAGTTGATACCCTGCGATCGCTTCCAATACTGGTTGATACAAGTTGCTTGCGTAAGGGGGATCAAAGTAGATATGGTCAAATTCTTGACCCGCAAGGGTTTTTAATCTCTGCACTACATCCCCCCGCAATACTTGAAATTTTTGCTCCTCACGGGCTACTTTTTGCCAATTCTCCTGAATAATTTTACAGGCGCGGCTTGATTGTTCAATACCAACTACAAAACTAGCGCCACGACATAAAGCTTCTGCACCCATTGAACCGCTACCAGTACATAAATCCAGCCAGCGACAGCCATCAATTTTCCCTTGCCAAATATTAAATATCGCCTCCCGTACTCTGCTTGGAGTTGGTCTAGTCTCTAATCCTGGTAAAGTTTTAAGTTGACGATTTCCGTAAATTCTCAGGCTCATGTAAGGGAGGGGGGAGGAGAGAGGAGCGATCAATTATCAAATCAAAAACTACTGTTAATTGGTAATTGTTAATTGTTAATTGTCAAGGCTTGCTGGACGAAATTAGATAATATTTGTAAGCCAGTGGTAGAAGATTTTTCTGGGTGAAACTGTACAGCCATGAGGTTGTCACGGCGGATAGCTGCTGTTACAGTTTGACTTCCGTGTGTCACATTTGCTGCTGTCACAGCGCGATCGCTAGGATCGACGTAGTAGGAATGAACAAAATAAACCCAAGGTTGATCTGATAGCTGATCCCATACAGATGTTTGCTGAGTAATTTGAAGTTGATTCCAACCCATGTGGGGAATGGTTAAATCTGGTTCTGGTTTAAATTTTCGCACTGTACCCGCAACAATGCCTAATCCTGGTTCTACGCCTTCTTCACTGCCATCAAACAGAATTTGCAGCCCTAGACAAATGCCCAGAAATGGTTTACCTGATGCGATCGCATCTTTAATCGGTTCTACTAAATCCTGCGATCGCAGTTGTTTTACTGCTGGATCAAATGAACCCACTCCTGGTAACACCACCGCATCCGCCTGTGCTATTTCCTTAGCAGAGTCGGTTACTTTCGGGGTTGTTCCAGCTTTCTCTAACCCTTTACAAACAGAGTGGAGATTGCCCATGCCGTAGTCTACAACTGCGATTACTGACATTGATCCGCGCCTTTGCTCAGTATAATTCTACTTTTATAGGGTTAAAAACCCACTATTGTTATTTTACATTCTTTACATGAAAACGTCTAATTTTATTGTGAAATATAATGATTAAAATTAGTATATGAACACTAAAATACTGCTAACATCATTTGACACTTGGCTACCTCATCACACATCAAATTCTTCCGATGATTTGTTAGAAGAACTATCTAAAATAGATTTTCTGCCCTATTCACTTTCTTTTTTGAGACAGTTACCTGTTAATATTGAAAAAGCAAGTTCATTGGTAATTGATAAGATACATCAACTGCAACCAGATGTAGTTGTCTGTTGTGGCATGGCAGAAAAAAATATAAAATTAACTATTGAATCACAAGCTACTTTTCAACAATCAATTCTGAAGACAACCGTAGATTTAGAAAATTTACTTCTTGATTTAAGTGATACTACAATTAGCAATGATGCTGGAAAATTTGTTTGCGAGGGACTGTATTATTCAGTTTTACAGGAGTTACAAACACAACAATTGGCTTCAAAAAGTATTAATAAAAATAAGAAAAATTGTGTATTTGTTCATGTTCCCATCTTAACACCCTATAATCTGCCTGTAATCGTGGAGGATTTTAGATTAATTTTACAAAAGCTGGCACTTTTATATGCAGCTTGATGTCTACTGCTCAAAAAGACCTAGAGTATGTTCTTACCTAAAAAAAGACTGAATTCTCTCCTGCCATTATTTCTAATTTTCCCTCTTGCTCAAACCACGCCAATGCCGACACCTGCATCAGTACAACAAGAGGTAGTCCAACCAGGTGAAGTACGTGCATTACCAGGGAAACTAGATAAAGTACTGGTATTTAATAGTAATAGTCCAGAAGTAGTTCAAAAAGAAGGCATTTTACTATCTACTTTTCCTGCTGTTGGTAAAAGTTTGCCAACTGCTCATCTAAATTTCCCACTAACAGGAAGATTTGATATATTTGCCCACCACATTGCTAAAGCTACTTCTCCAGATGATCTGAGAACTTTGTATCTGGGAGTAATCTTGCATAATCCTAACCCGAAGCCAGTAACGGTAGAGGTATTACAGGCAGCAAGTTATCTGAGTCAACCAGATGCGCCATTTATAGAGTTACCGTCTCATGTAGAAAATCCTTTGGGAAAAGTGTATTCTGGGCCTGGTAGCAGGGTAATGGATGATGTTTTACGGGGAAAAAGGCAAGCTGATTTTCCTGCTAAATTAATTATTCCGCCTGGTACAAGTCAGCTATTGATGAATCATCCGATACCCGTAAAGACGCTGACACCACCGTTAAATGGTCGTTCTGTATTAATCAGGTTGCGTAGCGATCGCTCTGTTTATGTTGCTAGTTTGGGAATGTATGCACGTCAAAATTCTGACGGCACTGAAAGAGCGCCAACTTTGCAAGAATGGCAGGCATTACTAGATAAGGGTGATTTAGCAGCACCACGCGATCGCGCTCCTACTCCTCCACAACAAACAACTGGTTCCATGATTTATGGGCGTGTTGCAGGTGTTGCCTTGGGTTCTCAATGGCAAGCGCAATTAATTGATAATCCTAAAAGCAAGGTTCTCACCATTCCTCAACCTGGTCAAGCTTTTTCCTACGCTCTCAGTACTCTCCCGCGAGGAAGTTTGGGAACTAATCAAATTCAAAGCGCTCCTATATTAGCGCGTTACCCTGATACGGCTTACCTTGCTCATGGTAATTATGGCATTCAGTACAGCTTAAGTTTACCTTTAGCTAACAATACGAGTAAGTCTCAAACTGTAACTTTAGCTATCCAGACACCTTTGAAGCAAGACAAATTAAAAGAAGGACTGGTTTTCTTGCAACCTCCTGCACCTCAAACTTTCTTTCGCGGTACTGTGCAGGTAAGCTACCCTGATGAGCAAGGCAAACTTTCTAAGCGTTATGTACATTTAGTACAAAAGCGGGGTCAGCAGGGTGAACCATTAGTTAAGTTGAATATACCAGCAGGCGATCGCACCCTTGTACAAGTTGACTTTCTTTATCCTCCCGATGCCAGTCCACCACAGGTATTAACTGTTAAAACTGTTCAACCTCTCCAAAAATGAATGTAGAGACGTGCTATAGCGCGTCTCTACCTCAAATAAAGACTGATGAAGATATTAATTCTAATTGGCGCTCACCTTTGTACTGCTCCTCGTCCTTTAAAAGAAGCTGAAGCATTAGCTAATGCTGGGCATGATGTGACAATAGGAGGGTTTTGGTTTGATCCAGAATTAGTAAAGCGCGATCGCATCCTCATAAATAATAAAAAATGGCGCTTTGAACCTATCATTGATTTTCAACCAACTACCTTTCTAGGGCGCTGGAAAAATACTGTAATTCGACTAAAAGCACGTATTGCAAGGGAACGTTGGCAAAGGTGGCGCACTTTTTCACCAGAATTATTAGGTTATGGTGCTAAAGCAATGTTATCTTTTGCTCGCAAAACTGTCGCTGATTTAACAATTGTGCATTCAGAAGCAGGTTTGTGGGTAGGTAATCAATTATTAGATCAAGGTTTTCGCGTAGGTGTAGATTTTGAAGATTGGTTTTCTGAAGATTTGTTACCAGCAGATCGCATTACTAGACCAATTCCTCAAATCAAAACTTTAGAAAGTAGGCTGGCGCGTGAGTGTAAATATTGTATTACGACTTCTCACGCTTTAGCTGAAGCCTTATCTAAAGCTTATCAAGCGCCCAAACCGAGTGTTATTTATAATGTTTTTCCTTGGGCGGAACGTGAGCAAATTGATAGTCAAAAGTTAGATAGACGCAATCATAACTTGCCATCATTGCATTGGTTTTCTCAAACAATAGGAGCAGGCAGAGGGCTAGAAACACTTTTTCAAGCTTTCCCTTACCTCAATATTCCCGTAGAAATTCATTTGCGGGGGAATTATCCTGATACTTATCGTCAATGGTTAGAAGCGTTGGTTAGTGATGAATGGCGCGATCGCCTGATCATTCATCCAACTGTTCCTAATAACGAGTTGTTATCTCGCATTGCTGAACACGATATTGGGTTAGCTTTGGAAAGTAGCGATATCAAGAGCCGAGATCTCACTGTTACTAATAAATTATTTCAATATCTCCAAGCAGGTTTAGCAGTAATTGCGACTGATACTGTTGGTCAAAAAGAGATTTTTTCTCAATTTCATGATATTGGTGAGTTAATTCCTAGTAATAATCCACAAGCACTTGCTCAAGCCATTGATAACTTACTGAGTAATCCTAATAAATTAACTGCTGCTAAGTCTGCTGCACTGCACGCAACCGCTTCTCAGTTTTGTTGGGAGAAACAAGCACAGATCCTAGTTGAAGCAGTAAACTTTGCTATTGATCATTCAAATATTGGATAATTAACCACCGAAAATATAACTAATTTTTGCAACAAATCTCTTGATATATTGTTATTTATATAGCAACGGATAGAAAGTTTTTGAGAACGATCAAATTGTGGTTAACATCTGCGTAATCTGCGTTTATCTGCTGACATCTGCGATAAAAAAACTTGAAATTGAGAGCCATAAATCTAATCTCCTAAATGCTCTGGCAGTTGCTATACAAAAAAAGATAACACCTCAAGTTTTCACTCCCTATTGATGGGGAGGAGGAATGCAGTAGCATTTAGCGTTATGTTTACCACCTTTAATAGCAAATATTTTGTCAATTCTGGTTAGCTATCAGCCAGTTATAAAACTGGCTGTAACTAGGTTTTATTTCCGAAATAACTAATCGCAACTGGGTAGAACTATTTAACGTTGTACAGAGCTAATTACTGTTATGGCTAACCAAGATTTTCAACCCTCTAAGATCGGAAGACCTGATAAACGTTATGGCGCTGGTACTAGATTTAAGCCTGACAAGTTAAGCTCATCATACTGGCAGACTAAACCTCATAAATAAAACTACGATTCCCAATCTGTTAAATTTTCGCCTGAAAATTGGGGGTAAGTTCAAACAAAAACGCGATGTTGCAAAGAAGGCATTTGGCGGCGCACTTGTTCTAAACGAGTAGGATTAATTTCTGCGATCGCAATTCCTGGTTGATCGCCAGCATCAGCTAAAATTGTCCCCCAAGGATCAATAATCATCGCATGACCGTGAGTTTGGCGCGTCGCATAGTGTCTACCTGTTTGTGCAGGTGCAATTACATAGCAAGTATTTTCAATAGCCCTAGCTTGCAGCAAAACTTGCCAGTGATCTTTACCTGTATAAGCTGTAAATGCCGCAGGTACAAACATAATATCAGCGCCTTGATGCGCTAAATGCCGATAAAGTTCAGGGAAGCGGACATCATAGCAAACAGATAACCCTACTGTACCTAACTGCTGTGAGTGATAAACTGGCGGTAGCTTTAAACCAGCCATTACAGTATTAGATTCTCGATAGGTGTTACCGTCCGGTACGTTGACATCAAACAAGTGTACCTTTTCGTAACGTGCAAGTTCCTTGCCATTGTGATCTATCAGTAAGGCAGTGTTGTAAACTTTGCTGTCGCCTACTGGTACTGGAAAACCGCCACCTAAGATAGTCACCTGATAGCGTTGAGCCATTGTTTTGAGGAATTTTTCACTTGCTTGGGCGATCGCTTCAGCTTGTGCGATTTTATCTTCCTCTAACCCTAAAAACGGAAAGTTTTCTGGAAGACCTACCAACTCCGCACCCTGACGCACGGCAAGGTCAATTAGTTCTTCTGCCTGAACCAAATTTTTTTCTAGGTCAGGCTGGCTGGTCATTTGAATAGCGGCAGCAAGATAGGATTTCATAATTAGTGCTGTGTGCGGAACCCTTGATTACAATATATCTTTCCGTGAAAAGTATCTGAAATGAACTTAAGTTAGCTGTTGATTTTTTCCAATGCTTACTTGAGTAGGCAGTATTCATACTTACTCAATAGTCTGCTTAAGCCTAACCAATAGTTGAGTTTTAAATTATATATTTTTCTTATTATTTAATGCAATTACTTAGATCATTTTTTACCAAGAAAAATTAGCAATAAACCCCTGTTACCAAGATACAGATACTGTTGGCGAATTGAATTTTTTACCTCTCCTCTACCAGGGAGGGGCTTTTAAATTCCCCCTTCCCTTACCCCCCTTAAAAAGCAGGGCAGGGGGGAGCGGGGAGGCTAAAGGGTTAAGTTTGTGATTCGCAGTATCAGATACGCGCATCATGTTTTGCGTGAGTCCTAACCAATCTACATAGATCTAGGCAATAGTATTGACAATTATTCCTAATAAGTGCTTTAGTGTAGTACAAGGAAAAAGCTACTGCAAACAAGGAGTAATAAATTTTAGAAAAAAATTAAAACTTTACCTCCCTCTCAAGAAAGATTTGCTTTTAATTTAGGTATACTATGCAGAACTGCAATTCGATGACGCGATGACTCACTCTAGCCTGTGGCAAAGACTACGCCAAACAAAAACGGTATTGCCTCATCGCAATACGTCGAGTGTGTGCTGATAAGCCTAAAGGTTAATACTGGTCGCTTTACGAAGGCGGAAATGTTTGGTCAGTAGTAAATAAGGGAATGCCTAGAATGACAGGATTAGATTTAGAGCAAGAAATCGGGAAAATGGCAAGAGCAATGATGGCGCGTAATACCGCTATTGGCGACGCACTCATTGCCTATTTAAGAACTCAATTAACTGAAGAAGAGGTTGCAGGTATAGTACTTGTCAGCTTGGAGCGTTTGCTGTGGTTGGATGGAGATTTATTTATATGGACGCTGCAAAACTTCCTTCCTCAGTCTATTTTAAACGAAATGCGTAGAATCACTTCTGTTACATTGTGTAAACAGTTGATTGGCAAGAAATTTATACTAGGTGAAGATTTTAGCGTTAATGCTAATGGTCAACTGCTGCTAAATCCCAAAGCTAAAAAAGCTATCTTCCCTAATCTCAAGTCAAGCGAACTATCTCCCGTAAGGTCAATATAATAATCCCACCCCTTCACTCCCTCCCCCAATTCTGTGAGGGGGAAGGAACTCAGCACAAAGGGGAAAGGTGCAGTAGGCGGGTGGGTCGTATACTAATTGTGGGTATAAGAGCAGATAGATTAGATTAATTTAACGGCTCTTAAACCGAACAACAGCCCTACAGCGATTGCAAAAGCAGTACCTAAAATCAAAAAGTAAGCGATAACTCCAGACATTGATGTTTCTCCAGTACAACTATCCTGCAAACAATTAAAACATTACGTGGGGTAGAATACACCCCACTGGCGCTTGTTGATGGGGTAATGTTGATGCAATCTGTTATTCGTGTGGAGTTACCGGAGCAATCTTATGATATTGCGATCGCATCTGGTAGTTTAGATCGACTAGGTGAACAATGTAGCGGTTTGAATCTGGGTAAGAAAGTTTTGGTTGTTTCAAACCCAGTTGTTTTCAAGCATTATGGAGGCATTGCGATCGCATCCCTCAAATCAGCAGGGTTTGATGTGTATACTTGTATTCTGCCTGCGGGTGAACGCTACAAAAGCCTGAACTCTATCCAAAAAATCTATGATGTTGCCCTAGAACATCGCTTAGAGCGTTCCTCTACAATGGTAGCTTTGGGTGGTGGCGTAATTGGCGATATGACTGGGTTTGCTGCTGCTACTTGGTTGCGGGGGATTAATTTTGTGCAAGTTCCCACAACCTTATTAGCAATGGTAGATGCTTCCGTTGGTGGGAAAACAGGTGTAAATCATCCCCAAGGAAAAAATTTAATCGGCGCATTCTATCAACCCAGATTAGTTTTAATTGACCCCGAAATTTTAAAGACCTTACCTGTGCGCGAATTTCGTGCAGGTATGGCAGAGGTAATTAAATATGGAGTTATTTGGGATGCGGGATTATTCTCTCAGATGGAAGAAAGTAAGCGTTTGGATCAAATGCGCTATCTAAATGAGGGATTATTGACAGAAATTTTGAATAAATCTTGTCAAGCTAAAGCTGATGTTGTGAGTAAGGATGAAAAAGAAGCTGGATTACGTGCCATCCTAAATTATGGTCACACCATTGGTCATGCTGTAGAAAGCTTAACAGGTTATCGCATAGTAAATCATGGTGAAGCGGTAGCTATTGGGATGGTAGCAGCAGGTGAGATTGCTGTGCATCTTCAGTTATGGGATAAAGAATCTACTCAGCGTCAGGATGCTTTGATTAAGAAAGCTGGTTTACCGACGCGCTTACCAGCAGGGTTAGATATTGATGCGATCGCAGATGTCTTGCAAACTGATAAAAAGGTAAAGGCTGGTAAAGTGCGATTTATTTTACCTACTCAGATTGGGGTAGTAACTATTACTGATGAAGTACCCGCAGATGTGATTCGTCAAGTATTGCAGGAGATGCAAGCAGTCTAAGACGGTTTTCAGATCATTAAGTTAGGACTTACGCAAGACAACGTAAAATCACTCTTGTAGGGGCGGGTTGCACAAAAAAGCTATGCCTCCAAACCATTGATATATAAACCCGCCCCAACCTCAATGACAATTATGCCAGCATTATAATCAGCAGTCTCTATTAGTAATAGCTGCTTGATTATGCCTCAAACCTCACCACCGCCAGTAAATGCCACTTCCAAAACTGCTAAATTTCGCAACTGCTTACAGATATTACTTTGGAGTATTGCTTTTATCTTAGTGGGAACTCAAATCTATGGGTATTCTCGCTATAAAATATTTCCATCTAATCCGATATTTTTAATTAATAGCTTACCTAGCAGTTTTTTTCTTAAAACTACTCTCACCGGACATACTGACTTCGTTTATTCTGTAATTATTAGCCCTGATGGAAAATCTTTATTCAGTGGCAGTTTTGACAACAACATCAAAATTTGGAACCTTGAATCAGGTAAGTTGGAAACTACTTTAGGTGAGCATAAAGACTCAGTTATTTCTTTGGCTATTAGTAGAGATGGAAAAACCCTAGTAAGTGGCAGTGCAGATAAAACTATTAATATTTGGAATCTGGAAATTGGCGAGTTAGAAAGTACTCTGAAAGGGCATAGTGAAATGGTAACAGCCGTTACTATTAGTCCGAATGAAAAAACGTTAGTAAGTGGTAGCGTAGATAAGACTATTAAAATTTGGAATTTGTCAACCCATAAGTTAGAAAAAACGCTGACTGGGCATACAAGTTATATTAGTTCAGTTGTTATCAGTCCTGATGGTAAGTATTTAATAAGTGGCGGTTGGGACAACACTATCAAAATTTGGGATTTGCAAACACGGCAATTGCAAACAACTCTAACTGGACATACAGGTTCAGTGCTTACTATAGCTATTAGTAAAGATGGAAAGACGCTAGTTAGTGGCAGTGCTGACAATACTATTAAAATTTGGGATTTGCAAACGCAGCAGTTGAAAGCAACTCTTACTGGACATACTAACCCGATTTTTTCTATAAAGATTAGCCCAGATGGAAAGACGTTAGTTAGTGGCAGTGCTGACAATACTATTAAAGTTTGGGATTTCTCAACTCAACAGTTACAAAAAACTTTACTGGGACATACTGATTATGTTCTTTCCCTCGCTATTAGCCCAGACGGAAAAACCTTAGTTAGTGGCAGTCAGGACAATACTCTTAAGATTTTGCGAATGCCTTAACCGTCATGATATTACTCAGTAAGAAACTTTAAATCATAATTTCCTACCTGAGTAATTTGGAAAGCATGAATTTTAATAGTAATATTCATTACTATTAAAAATACTAGAAAATTTGTAGGTACGGGTTTAAAAAAGTTATTTTTTTAACCCAAGGTTATCTGTCAACCCGCCCCTACATTTGGCGTATTAATCTAAGATTTGCGTCATTGCTTCTTTTTACAAAAAGCTAATTGCTAAAATATTTACTCTTCAACGCGATAACCCAATTCCGCCAAGTGTAAACGCGACTGTCTCCACTTAGGTTGCACTTTCACAAATAATTCTAAATAAACTTTTCCTGCAATTAACTTTTGCATTTGTTCCCGCGCCGCACTTCCAATAGCTTTAAGCATAGCGCCACCTTTACCAATCAAAATTCCTTTTTGGGAATCTCTTTCTACATATATAGTGGCAAGTACACGGGTAATTTTCACATCTTCTTCTACCACGTCGATAGTAACAGCTACTGAGTGGGGAACTTCTTCACGGGTTAACAGCAATATTTGCTCCCGAATTAATTCCCCCATGATGAATCTTTCCGGTTGATCTGTTACTAAATCGGGGGGATAATAATAAGGGCCTGGTTCTAAATGATCAATTAATACCTGTTCAAGAGTTTCTAACCCTTCCCCAGTTAAAGCAGAGAATTTTACTATCTGCCAATTGTGCGGTTTTGCTAATTCAGTATAAGTTTGATCGATATATTCTCGTTGTTGACTTTTAGCGGGTTCTTGGTCAATTTTATTTAAACCTAAAATTACAGGTGTTTTAGTATTATTCAATAAATCGGCAATAAAGCGATCGCCTCCTCCAGCATCCACCGCCCCATCTACCACAAACACCAACACATCTACAGAGTCAATCGCAATTCTGGCATTTCGCACCAACACCTCACCCAGCTTATGCTGTGGTTTGTGGATTCCAGGCGTATCGACAAAAATAAATTGCGCTTGTGGTGTGGTTAAAATACCTCTAAGACGGTTGCGCGTTGTCTGTGCAATTGGGGAAGTAATGGCAATTTTTTGTCCTACCATTTGATTCATCAGCGTAGACTTACCAACATTTGGTCGTCCGATAATTCCCACAAACCCAGATTTATACCCTTCTGGCGCTACCGGAATCCTATATGCTGATATATCTAAGTTATCTATTGCTGAGTTAATCTCCTGGTCATGTTCCATGATTTCTGTATAATTTTTTACTAAATTTTATATTTACTTGCTGTCCAACCTTAAGTATATTAGACATCCCCAGAAATTAAAGGTGCGTTACCTCTCACCCTTGTAGAGACGCGCTATAGCGCGTCTCTACATTCACTATCGCTGCGCCGTTATCCCGCCAGGGAATCAATTTCCTAGCTAATAGCTTAAGTCGGTTTAAACTGACTAAATTAATGATTCTTGTAGTCTGTTTTAACGGAATGCACGCTATTAGCCTGCGGTTTAAACCGCAGGTGGGGTAGTGGGTAATGATAAGGGCTATAGCCTGTGGGAATTTTTTAAATTTAAAACTTAAGCGATGTCTGCGACGGCTACGCCTACGCACTTTTAAAATATCGCTCATCCAAAGCTAATTAATTCTCTCCAAACTACTATAATCCGTAATAAAACCATCTGGTGCTGTTGATTTGTAATGGGTTGCAATCAGGTTTGCTTTCTGAGTCCAGGCGTTCTTCCATAACCCAACATTAACAACCTTGAAACTCATCGGATGAGGTGGTTCCTCAACAAATGAAGCCGCGCCATGATTATGAGAATTAACCAACCCTACTATCCAGGGTAGAAAATCCAAAAGTTCTTCAGGTAGTAAAGTTAACTCAAAATCCCAATCTTGATTTAAGCCTTTACAAATTTCTCCCTGCTTTGCTCTAGTAAATCTACCAGCACTTTTATTAATAGCTATTCGCAGAATAAAAGGACGTTCAGGGATAAATTTATCTGGTGCTAGATAGGGATATATATTTAAATAATTTAGTCGTTGTTGATCATCTACCCAAGAGGCGATCGCAGAATTACTGATATAAGATTTACCACTAATTCTCACGGGTACACCTATCGCAGTAGCGAACAAAGAGTAAAAATCTTGTCTAAGTTGAGAAACAATGCGAATCGCGTCTGGAGTCATAATCAATGAACAATGAACAATAATTAATTACCCCACAACTGAGTTGGGGGGTTGAAATAATGAAGAATTTTTTTTAGTTTCCATAATTCAAGTTATGAATTTGCTTGCTTGAATTGATAATTTATTAATTAATAACGGGAACTTCTACGCTGTTTGTGTTTGGAAATTGCTTTCCGTTTACTTTTTTCAATTGGTGTTTCAAAAAAGCGATTTTTTTTCATATCTGGAAAAATTCCCGCATGGGATACTTTACGCTTAAATCTACGCAATGCGGATTCAATTCCTTCCTGATCGCCTAAAACTATTTGCGCCATCTTAATATTATCCTCAATTTTATTTTGGTATTGCCGTAATTGTGACCAATTTATTTAGTTAAAAGCAAAAAAGGGCAGACTCTTTATCTGCCCTTCAGAGTTAAGAGTTAATTTCTGAGGTTCAATATAGACATATTCAGCAATTAAAGGTGCTAACTCTTGAACCTTTGTAGAAACGTTATATACAACGTCTCTACATTTATTGTTGGGAGAGGTTTAATAGCGACTTGAAGATCTTCTATTATCGCCCCAACCACCGCCACCACCAGAAGAACTTCTTTCTGTGCGAGGTTTAGCTTTATTAACTTTCAAATCACGCCCCATCCACTCAGCACCGTCAAGGGCATCAATAGCAGCAGTTTCTTCAGCATCATTTGACATTTCCACAAAACCAAAGCCACGCATCCGACCAGTTTCACGATCAGTAGGTAGTTGCACACTTTTTACTGTGCCATATTCAGCAAATGCTTGGGATAAATCGTCCTGGGTAACATCAAAGGACAAATTGCCTACGTAAACAGACATGGTGGAATCTCCTGAATCGCAAAGGTGTAGAGATGTCTATTCGGAGAAACACCAGTCAAACTTAATAACATACTGCACAGCCGAATTTATTCTCAGTGATAACTTTAGCACAGATGTGATTAAGTTGTAAGTGATTAGTGCGATCGCATCCGCAGATCATTCCAATCACTATTTTGCATAGTTTAGTATTTTTACTTATTAACTACAAGACGGTACAAACAAATAATGTTAAAATTGTAAACGTAAGTGGCTATATTTAGCAACCATAATAAGGCTAAAAAGCCTTTTTCTAAATTTTTCAGCCTATAGCTGCTGAATGATATTTTAAACGGAGTTTTTTTAGTATATGACCACTTCCCAAGAGCGGATTGTCCCCACAGATCTGCGTAACGAAATGTCCCGCTCTTATCTAGAATACGCAATGAGCGTGATTGTAGGTCGGGCGCTGCCAGATGCTAGGGATGGTCTAAAACCTGTCCATCGTCGTATCCTGTATGCGATGCACGAATTGGGGCTAAGTCCAGACCGTCCGTTTAGGAAGTGCGCTCGTGTGGTGGGGGAAGTACTGGGTAAATACCACCCGCACGGGGATACGGCAGTATACGATGCCTTAGTACGGATGGCGCAGGATTTTTCCATGCGATCGCCATTAATCAATGGACATGGTAATTTTGGCTCAGTAGATAACGATCCAGCAGCAGCAATGCGATATACAGAATGTCGCTTGCAAGCCTTGACAGCCGATGCGATGCTGCGGGATATTGAGGCAGAAACCGTTGATTTCGGCGATAACTTTGATGGTTCGCAACAAGAACCGCTAGTATTACCTGCAAGGATTCCTCAGTTATTACTAAATGGCTCATCAGGGATTGCTGTGGGGATGGCAACTAATATTCCCCCGCACAACTTAGGAGAATTGATCGATGCCTTAGTTGCGCTAATCCATAATCCAGAGGTTACTGATGTAGAACTAATGCAGTATGTCCCTGGGCCAGATTTCCCGACAGGCGCACAAATTTTGGGAACTGCTGCAATTAAAGAAGCATACACTACAGGTCGTGGTTCAATCACGATGCGGGGTGTAGCGACAATTGAAACAGTAGAAAATCGTGGTCGTCCCGATCGCGAAGCAATCATTATTACTGAGTTACCATACCAAACCAATAAAGCGGCTTTGATCGAGAAGATTGCCGAAATGGTGAACGAGAAGCGGTTGGAAGGAATTGCCGATATTCGGGATGAAAGCGATCGCGATGGGATGAGGATCGTGATTGAACTTAAGCGCGATTGTTATCCCCGTGTTGTTTTAAATAACCTTTACAAGCAAACACCCTTACAAGCTAACTTTGGGTGTAATATGTTGGCGATCGTCAACGGCGAACCCCAGCTTCTTACCCTCAAAAAGTTTCTAGAAGTTTTCCTAGATTTCCGCATTGAAGCAATTACTAGACGGACGCAATATGAACTGCGGAAAGCCGAAGATCGCGATCATTTGCTGCAAGGGCTATTAATTGCGCTGTTAAACTTGGATGTATTAATTGAGTTGATCCGCAGGGCTGCAGATACGGCGACAGCACGTCAAGAAATGATGGAAACCTATGCGCTTTCCGAACAACAAGCAGATGCTATTTTGCAGATGCAACTGCGACGCTTGACAGCATTAGAAGCTGAAAAGATACGGATGGAACACGACGAATTACAAGCGCAAATTGCAGATTTAAAGGACATCTTAGCTAGAAGAAGCCGCATCCTTGAGATTATTGAAGCAGAAGTTAAAGACATTAGAGCCGCTCATGCCACCCCACGCCGGACGGTAATTGAACATGGGCTTGGTGGGCTTGATGATACTGACTTAATTGCCAATGAAAAAGCTTTAATTCTGCTAACAGAACAAGGTTATATTAAGCGGATGCCAGTTAATACCTTTGAAGCACAAAGTCGTGCTACTAGGGGGAAAGCTGGAGCTAAGATGAAAGAAGATGATGGCGTAGAGCATTTCCTCACCTGTTGCGATCACGATAGCATTTTATTCTTTAGCGATCGCGGTGTTGTTTACTGCCTGAGAGCTTACCAAATTCCTGGTGCTTCTCGTACCAGTCGTGGTGTACCGATTGTACAACTGTTACCCATTCCACGAAATGAGAAAATTACCTCAATTGTGCCAGTATCAGAATTTACCAGCGAAGAATATCTGGTAATGCTGACTCAAGGCGGTTTCATCAAGAAAACAGCACTATCTGCTTTTAGTAATATTCGGGCAAATGGGTTAATTGCTATTTCCCTAGAAGAAGGCGATCAACTCAGATGGGTAAGACTGGCTAGGGCAGAAGAAAGCATTATCATTGCTTCACGCCAAGGGATGGCAATTCATTTTAGAACTAGCCATGAGCAATTGCGTCCTCTCGGTCGTGCTACACGAGGTGTTAGAGCGATGAATTTGCGTAAAGGCGATGAACTGATCAGCATGGATATTATTCCTAGTGCTGTTTTGGCGAGTCCTGAGTTTGAAGAAGTAAGTTCTGAAGCGGAAGAAACTGAAGATTTATCTGTACTAGAAATTGCAGAAGAAACTGAAGATTTAGAACTGCAACAAGACTCGGAAATCCCAGAAGACTCAGCCGTAAAAACTACTGGTCTTTGGGTTTTAGTAGTTACTATGGGAGGCTACGGTAAACGAGTACCTGTGTCTCAGTTCCGCTTGCAAAATCGCGCAGGCAAAGGTTTAATTGCTACCAAGTTTAAGACTCGCAAAGGTAAAGACCAACTAATTTCACTGCGGATAGTGAATGCAGAAGATGAATTGATGATGATTACTAGCCGAGGCATTATTATTCGTCAAAGTGTGAATGCTATTCCGTCGCAGTCTCGTGACGCAACGGGTGTACGGGTGCAACGCTTAGATGAGGATGATGCGATCGCGGCTGTCGCTTTAGTTCCTCCTTCTAATGGTGAAGAGGAAGAAGCAGAATAACACTGCAACAAGTGAGGGACACTGTAACTTTCTTGATACAGTGTCCTAATTTTTTAACAAAATGTCTATTCCACAAATTGTTATTGACACAAATGTAAATGAGTACGCTAAATGTTCAATTACCAGACTTATTGTATAGAAGCTTGCAGGAACTTGTGGAGCAAGATGGTATTTCAATAGATCATTTTGTTGCTGTTGCAGTTGCGGAAAAAATTTCTGCGCTGACGACTGAAAGTTATTTCCAAGAGCGTGTTAAGCGAGGTAGTCGAGCCAAATATGAGGCGGTTTTGGCAAAGGTGTCAGATATCGAGCCAGAACCAGATGACAGGTTGCCTTCAGCCTAATTTTGCTATTAAATACTAGACTTCTTGCATAAGTAAAATTTTAGATAATTAACCACAGATGCACACAGATAAACACAGATGTAATAACTGATGTTTACAATAAGTCTACTAAATAAAATGTTGCTTGAGAAGTGCCGTTGTGGCATAAATGATGGGAGTGCCATCATCTTTTGGTTAAATATTTTTTAACCCAACTATAAAGTCTTGAATCTTTTTTAAGTAATGAAACTACGCTTAGGAATTGCCTTAGTTAGCGGCATTTTGATGGGACTAACACCCGCACCACTCAACGCTTGGTTCTTAGCGTGGTTTGCATTAGCGCCTTTGTGGGTTCTAGTAGTCAAAAATCAGAAATTAGCATCATCCAATCGCTTATTATTTATCCTTCAGCCTTTACTATGGGGTATTGGCTATCACGGTTTAGCTTTATCTTGGATAACTGGAATTCACCCGATGACGTGGATGGGGGTTCCTTGGTTAACAAGTTTAGCGATCGCATCTTTCTGTTGGCTATTTATTGCCCTCTGGGGAGCAAGTTTAGTTATAGCCTGGGCAACCTGTTTGTCTTGGATTAATCATAAATTTAAAATTTTACCTTGGCTGCGTGTGTTAATTGGCACAGCCTTATGGTGTGGCTTAGAAGCTTTCTGGAGTAGCGGTGCTTTATGGTGTGCTTCTCTTTCTTATACTCAAAGTCCTCATAATTTGTTAATTTTACATTTAGGTCAAATTTCAGGTTATTCAACAGTTACAGCTGCCATTGTCGCAGTTAATGGCTTAATAGCTGAAGCATGGCTCAACCGTAAAGATACTAAAAAGCAACATTTTACAGCCTCTCTGCAATCCACTTTTTCTTGGAGCTATTTCAACACAGCAATTATCCTGCTAATAGGATTACACATTATCGGTTTTCAACTTTATAACCGCCCTTTAACTCAATCAACAACAACAGCTTTAAAAGTAGGAATTATTCAAGGTAATATCCCCAACGAAATTAAACTTTATCCTGGCGGTTGGCAACGTGCTATTGAAGGTTACACCAACGGGTATAAAAAATTAGCAGATCAAAAAGTTGATGCAGTTCTTACACCTGAAACAGCATTACCATTTACCTTATCTAATCTCAAACAAGGGTCTTTTTACTCAGCAATTTTAGAAAAAGGTGTTGTTGCTTGGCTAGGAGGTTTTGGAGAACACGGACGTAGTATCACTAATAGTTTATTTACAATTACTGGAACAGGTAAGATTTTCAGTGAATACGACAAAACAAAATTAGTACCTTTAGGTGAATATATCCCTTTTGAAGAATTTTTAGGACGCTTAATCGATCGCCTTTCTCCTTTAGATGCCCATTTAGTAGCTGGTTCACCATCTCAACTATTTGATACACCTTTTGGTAGGGCAATTGTTGGTATTTGCTACGAGTCGGCATTTTCAGAACATTTTCGCCGTCAAGCTACTGCTGGGGGAGAGTTTATTTTAACTGCTTCTAATAATGCCCATTACAGTAAAAGTATGCCAGCCCAACATCATGCCCTAGATGTGATGCGGGCAATAGAAACTGATAGATGGGCGGTAAGGGCAACTAATACTGGATATTCGGGGATTGTTAGTCCTCACGGTAAAACAGTATGGTTGTCTGGGATAAATACTTATGAAATTCATGCAGATACGATTTATCGCCGACAAACGCAAACTTTATATGTACGTTGGGGAGATTGGTTAACACCAGTGTTATTAGTTGGTAGTGCGATCGCTTTATTATACATAGTTAGTTTTAAGATTTAAATTAACCGCAGATAAACGCAGATGTAAGTCAAGATTTTGTCGCTTTATGTAAAAGATATATTCAATTCGTTCCCAGGTTCAGCCTCGAAACGAGTATTTGAGGCTCTGCCTCCTTTATATAAAATGGAATTCTAAGCTGGTATAACATTAAATGAAATACAAACTCGATCCTTATCTCCCGAAAATGGGATTGTGGAGTGCCAAAAATAAGATGGGAAAAGTACTAGCAAACCTTCTTCTGGTTTGACTGTATACTTATCTATCTGGTCGTTGGCTGTTTCATTAATAAATAAATCAGCAAAACTCAAGTTACCTTCGCCACTATTGTTTTGTTTGACAGCATCGGGGATTTGAATATAATAAACACCACTAATTAAACTTTCTGGGTGAATATGGGAGTTTTGAAATCCTTCTGGTTCTAATACTACAGCCCAACCACTGAGTTTCCATGTTTCGGGAAAATCGTTGAAAAAGTTATTTTTTGTGTTTATTGAACAATTACTTAAATAATTCTTGAGATGGCGATTGACTATTTCACTTAATGCTGTGATAACTAAAGCATTGTCTGTAAATATTTCATGAGTTTGACGACCTTTATTTAATGGCTTGCCAGGTCTGTCTTTAAGTAAGGTAGGATGAGCATAGATATATTTGTGCAAGGCAGCATTGTAATCTTTTATACTATTCCAACCTTCTACGCTATCAAACTGATATTTAGCTACTAATTCCGAGTAATCAAAAATAGATTTTGCTTCCTCAATTTTTTCATGCTTTTGAAGTACTAAACCCAAATGAGCATAAGCTTTTGTGTGTCTGGGATTAATTTTACGTGTTTGCTCGAATTGCGCGATCGCACCACTCACATCCCCGATTTCTCCTAACGCAATCCCCAGGTGAGTGTAAGCATCCGCATTTGAATCAATCTCAATAATTCTATGATAAAGTTTAATCGCTTCTTCCCATTGAGACTGTTTACCTAATATTTCTGCCAAACTTGACATAGCTTTAATAGAATTGGGATCGTGTTTAATTGCTTGTTTGTAACACTCAACCGCTTCCTCTTTTTTACCTTGTTGACTCAATACAAAGCCAAGATTTATATAAGCATCTGGTGAATTAGGCGCAAGTTTTGTTACTTCCCGATAACAAGCATCGGCTATTTTAATTCTGCCTTGTTCATAAAATACTGCCCCAATATTAGATAAAGCTGCTGTAGAATAAGGATCAATTGATAAAGCGTGTTCATATACTGCTTGTGCTGCTTTAAGATCACCTTTGCGATAAAAAGCCATCCCTAATGATGTCAAACCTTCAAAAAAGTTTGGCTGAATAGATAGACCCTTATTATAGGATGCGATCGCTTCATCTAATAATCCCTGCTCCTGCAACAAATCACCCACTGTAAAATGGGCGCGTGAATGTCTGGGGTTAGCTGCAATTGCTTGAAATAAAGTTGAAATTGCTTCTGATACTAAATCCTTTTCAGTTAAAGCTATTCCCAAGTTAAAATATGAATCTGCATAGTCAGGCTGAAGTCGCAAAGCATTTTGATAACAGTTAATAGCATCGTCTAGCCGATTAGCTGCACGGTAAACATTTCCTAAATTATTTAAATAACCCACATTGTTAGGTTCAATTTTGACAGCAGTACTAATTAAACGTAGTGCATTTTGCTCATCTTTGGTTTGTAATTTTATCAGACCAAGACCATTCAATATTTTTGCATTTTGAGGTTCTGATTTGAGAATGTGTTCATACATTTCTTCCGCTTGTGATATCTGTCCAGTTTTATGCAGCGATATTGCTAAAGATACAGCGTTATTTGGGGTATTAAATGTTTGCTTCATAAGTACTGAGCTATTATTTTGATTTTTTGCAGCTTTACGTCTTTGCTCTCTATTCACTCTTATATCCTTTTATAACTCAAACAATTACAACTAAAAATTAGTATTATTTGCCATAATACAGCCACTTCAACAATATAATAGATTTTCTGAAATACAATATAAAGCCTGGTATTTTCTGTAATAAAAGTTAAATACAATAGAAAATAAAACAATTTTTTATTAGGATAAACGATTTTTCCCAATATGGGAAATTACACTAAAAATATTTATACAAAATTAATATTTATCTATCAATTAAATGAAATACAAATATAGCAACCCCGCTCATCGGGTCTTGAAAAATATAGGACTTACGCACTGTAACGCCAGTAAAAGGGTTTGAGATTCTATGCGCGCCTGCTAGATCAGCAAAAAGGGCGGATGCTGATCCGCCCTGTCTTACCTAAAAGTTATAACTATTTATCTGCTAGCAAGGTTATCTCTCATAGCGATCGCCATTTGCAAATGATTTCGGACAACGGGTAAAGTGGTGCTAGCAAAAGCCTTAACATCAGCATCTCGACCTAAGCGAGATTCACGCTGGAACAAAGCTGCACTCATAGAGTGATTGTTGATCATTGTCTGCATAAAAGTGCGGTCAAAGCGTAAACCAGGAATTTGTCCTAATCTCGCTCTCAGTGCTTTATGTTTGGCATCAGTATCCGTAGGGAGGGTAACACCTTTTTGAGCGGCTATTTGCATCAGTTGAGCGTTAGCCTGAGTATGCTCCTGCACCATGCGCTGTCCATATTGCCTAACCGATGCGTTAACCGCTCTTTCTGCTGCTAATCTACCAAGTATAATTTCCCCCATATTTGCTTGAGCAGCTTTGATCATAAAATCCCTATCTACAGCATTAAGATTTACTGGGTTTTGTGGAGTTGTTTGAGTGGTAGTTGGGTTTTGCTGAGTTGGCTGAGTAGTTGTGGTGGGATTTTGCTGAGTTGTATTAGTGGGATCTTGTTGAGTTGTATTAGTGGGATTTTGTTGAGTTGTGGTAGTGGGATTTTGCTGAGTTGTAGTAGTGGGATTTTGCTGAGTTGTAGTAGTAGGATTTTGCTGAGTTGTAGTAGTGGTTGGGTCTTGTTGAGTAGTTGTAGTTGAGTTTTGTTGAGTGGTTGTAGCAGGATTTGGCTGAGTGGTGGTAGTTGAGTTTGGTTGAGTAGTTGTGGTTGGGTCTTGTTGAGCTAAGGTGTAACCTGAAGATGCAAATAATCCAGTTGCCAAAAGTGCGACGGTTAATGTCGTTTGTTTGAACATTTCTAATTTTCCTTGTTATGCTTAAATTGCGTTATTTAGGGATTGCGTTTAAATAACTGTATTAACCGTGTTTTTGGTTAAACGTTCTTATTTCAATACTGATCTAGTGCTGAGAGATCTCATCTTCCTTTGGTTATGTAGTGCAGGGTCTCCCCCCATAACTTATGAAAAAGGTTTAGGGTTACATATTACATAGATGTAGGGGTGGGTCGAATTTAGGTTGTTGTAGGATACCTAAATGTGTACCCGCCTCTACTGTCGAAACCTAATTTTTCACCACTTAACGCTATCAAAAGCTTGCCAGGAACATTTTTAGAATGGTAGCTTCTGAAAGTTAGCTGGATTTAGAGTAGCAAAGACGCATTAATTAATGATGAAGCGATCGCTAAGTATCCTCTCCCTGGGCTTAATATTACTAGAGTCAGCCGTTACAGCCGCCCTTGCTGCGCCTCCCAGACCAGCAGATCAAGATGTATCTTGTGAAATATTAGTAGTTGGTGGTGGACTATCTGGTGCTGCGACAGCTTATGAAGGTTTGCTTGCAGGAAGAACAGTTTGCCTGACAGAAATTACCGACTGGGTAGGTGGACAAATTTCTTCTCAAGGTGTTTCAGCGCTGGATGAACGACCTACCCAGCGAGAAAGGCGATATTTCTCTCGCGGTTATCTAGAATTACGGGATAAAATTAAACGTTACTACAATGACCTCAATCCTGGTGATTGTTGGGTAAGTGAATCTTGCTTTCTTCCTAAAGATGGTCATAAACTTTTAGCTGAAATTTTGCAGGATACAGCTAGAAAAGGTAAAGGCACGCTGAAATGGTTTCCTAACACAGTTATTAAAGAGTTAAATATTACTCCTGCTACAGCACAGGGGAATGCTAACGCGGGTGGACAGCAAATTCAAAGTGCGATCGCAATTCAACATTCTCCCGCACCAGGTACACGCCCCATAAATACTGAGCCACTTTCTCAAACTATCGAGGATAGCTATCGCTACGAAAACTCATCCAGATTTCAGAAAAAAATTATCCGTTTCTCACCTCTACAACCCCGCACATCTAATAACCAAAATCGACCTGCAAATTGGTATGTAGTTGATGCAACTGAAACAGGTGAACTTGTTGCCCTTGCAGGTGTTCCTTACAAACTCGGTATTGATGCTCGTTCTTATCTAGAACCTTCTGCATCTAGTACTACTCAAGACCCTTATTGCACTCAAGGGTTTACTTATACCTTTGCGATGGAGCAAACTCAGCAACCGCAAACCCATATAGCGCCTTCGTTTTATCAACAATATCAGCCTTATTACAGTTACGAATTAAAACGGTTAGCAAGTTTTCCCTTAGTTTTTACCTACCGTCGTATCTTGAGTCCCGGCGAAGGCAAAGAAGCTACATTTGGGGGTATCAAATTTACTGAACCCACCCCAGGCGATATTTCCATGCAAAACTGGACTTGGGGTAATGATTACCGTCCAGGCTCCGAAGCTGATAACTTAATTCTTACCCAAGAACAATTACAAGCTTCTGGGCAACTGCAACCTGGGGGGTGGTTGGGAGGTTTACGGACAGAAAGTTTACGCAAAGGTGAAGAAATTTCCCAAGGATATTTTCACTGGTTAGTAGCTGGTACTACTGATTCACAATTAGGTGATGGGGTGAAACAACCACAACCTAATAATCGTTATCTCACAGGTTTAGATTCACCTATGGGTACTGTGCATGGGTTATCTAAATATCCTTATATTCGGGAAGCACGGCGCATTATTGGTAGACCAAACTACACTTTTTCTGAAGGTTTTATGATTTCGGAAATTGATATTTCTCGCATTAATTTCGGCGCTGATTATTATCGCCAAAACTTACCGCCAGAAATGTATCGCAGCTTATTAACAGAATTATCTGGTACAGATGCACCTGCTGTTGCTAGTGGTTCAATACCTTTAGATAAAGCCAAGCGCAGAAGTCGTTCGCGGATATATCCTGATTCTGTAGGTGTTGCACATTATGCGATCGATTTTCACCCCTGTATGACTAACAGCCCTCCTGAAGCGCCTGGTAATACAGAGCGAGAAGGCGAAAGACGTGGCGCAGGACAAGCATATCCTTTTGAAATTCCCCTGCGTTCAATGATTCCCCAGAAAATTGACAATATGTTAGTTGCAGGTAAAAGTATTGCTGCTAGTCATATTGCTGCCGCCGCTTATCGGATTCATGCTTTTGAATGGTCGGCGGGCGCTGCTGCTGGTACTACAATAGATTTTGCTTTTGATAAAGGAATTTTGCCTTATCAATTAGTTGATGAATTACCACGTAGCGAACCGCAATTAATAGAATTGCGACAAAGATTAGATGCCCAGGGCAACTTTACTGCTTTTCCAAATGCCTCGATTTTCAATGAATCTTGGGAAGGTTGGCGCTAAACTATTAATTAGGGATAAAAGTTTTAATAGTTAGCAAAGAAATTACGCCAAATCACACGCGGGCATGATGCCCGCACTTCTCATTTAGATATATTCGGCGCAGTCATAACTTAAGGTTTTTGCGTTTTGTCGTCCAAAGTTGCAAAGTCTTTCACCAATGACCAATAAGCATTTATAAATGCGTAAGTCCTAAAGGTATCAGTCAATGATTTGTTGTCTCAATCCTTATTGTAATGAGCCACTTAATCAAGACGATCTCGTCGCTTGCAAGTCATGCGGCACTCAACTGGTTAAATTATTACGCGATCGCTTTAAAATAATTGAACCGATTGGGCGTGGTGGTTTTGGTAAAACCTATCTGGCTGAAGACATCGACAAGCTCAACGAACGTTGTATTATTAAGCAACTGATTTACCAGGGACGCAATCAAGAGGAAGTTGATAAGATTAGGCAGTTGTTTGAACAGGAGGCGAGACAACTCCAACAACTAGGCGAACATCCTCAGATTCCGGCTTTATTCGCTTATTTTCAAAGCAATAATTATTTCTTCTTAGCTCAACAACTGATTAACGGGCGGAATTTATTGCAGGAACTTGAGCAAGAAGGATTATTCATGGAAGCAAACACCAGACACCTTTTGCAAAATTTGTTGCCTGTTTTGCAATACGTCCACAATCGCCATGTCATCCATCGAGATATTAAGCCTGAAAATATCATTCGTCAATCCGGTACAAATAACTTGGTACTGATTGATTTTGGTGTTTCAAAGGTAGTACCACTTAATGCCCAAACCCAAACAGGTACAATCATTGGCTCACATGGTTATAGTTCTCCAGAGCAAATAAAAGGTAGAGCAAAACCCTGTAGCGATTTATTTAGCTTAGGAGCGACTTGCTTTCATCTTCTCACGGGTATTCATCCGTCAGATTTATGGACTGAAAAAGGTTACAACTGGGTAGATGATTGGCAACAATACTTACCCTATCCCCTCGATCCTCAATTTGCCTATGTGCTGAATCGTCTTCTTGTTAAAGATTATTTGCAACGCTATCAGTCTGCTGCTGAGGTATTACGCGATTTAAAAGGAACAGCACAATACAGTGCTTCAGGCTATATAGCGTCTAAAACCACTTCTACTCAGTATTCCACTACTAAACCTGCTAGTCAGAATTCTACTACTAAACCATCTTCTACCAAAGCGACCTCTGCGCGATCGCACCACGCACCAACTAAGGTAACAGCACCATCAACATCAAGTTATTCACGTCAGTTAGTTTCAACCACTGTAGATAGTAATAGGAATATTTTACTTGAGCGATCGCCCTTGCTAATTCTCACAGGTATGGTTTTGGCTTTTGTGGCAGTATGTTTATGGGTTTTGCGATCGCCAACACCACAAAATCAGAATCAAGTTGTACCCTCGCAGATTCAATCACCGTCGCCGATAGTTCCATCACCTCAAACCCCATCACCTCAACCGCCATCACCGCCATCTCCTTCACCTGAATATCCATCACGTCCATATCCGCCACCTCCGTATCCGCCCCCTCGATACCCGCCGCGTGATCTTCCTCCTTATCCACCGCCTGGTTCGCGCCCTTTTCCACCTCCTCAAGGATAATGTGTACGGTTGGCAACCAAA
Organism: Oculatellaceae cyanobacterium; assembly: GCA_036702875.1. Classification (GTDB taxonomy): domain Bacteria; phylum Cyanobacteriota; class Cyanobacteriia; order Cyanobacteriales; family PCC-9333; genus Crinalium. Next base: position 28,547 of record DATNQB010000059.1, read on the forward strand.
TAATATTTAAACTTAGATATTAGCTAACATACAAAATCCCAACTTTTTTAATTAATAGTAGGTTGGGTTACGCTGTGCTTAACCCAACAGCCATGTTAATTTATTTTGGGTTTCACTCTATCCCTACTTATTTAAAATAAAAAATACCTGATCGCCACGCCCAAAAATCAGGCGCATACTTCGCTAACCGTGTCAAAGCATAATCTGGTAAAAAGAATAAAATCGGATGCGGAACACTTGTTTTAAAAGCATCCCTCACAAAATTTAAATCCTGCAAAACAGGAGGATATGCTTCTGACATCCCTATCGAGTTTTCCAGCCCCGTAATTATTAAAACTAATTTTTTATCTGATTCAATCTTTACTGCTTGCAACTTCTCAACAATCGCATCCCTCAAAAAACGCAAGTTTTGATCAGAAAAATCCCAATGCACAAATTGAATATTTTTACAACTTGAATGCTTCTTTAAAATTGCAATTAATAAATTTTTATCACTGTCAAAATTAATCTCTACAAAGCCAATTGTTAACTTATCATCAGCAAAGTCAATAAAAGTTAATATTTCAGCAAACGCTTGCCGATTGATAGCAGTAAAACTATCATTTTTTTTAGGTATCACTTCCTGCTGTTTGGGCAGCGTGGAGAGCTTTTTGAAAGGCATCACTTTCCTTTACCACTGGATTAATATAATTCCATCTACTACTACCGTTATACTCAAAAACTGAGAGATTAAACATCATTGTTCTGCCTAACTCATCTTTTCTCACATCCTTCTCCAGACAGACCTGCGCTAATTCTGGATAGTGATCAGTAGGAATAATCCGTTCAAAGTTAAATTGTTCTTGCTTGATAGCATAAATAACATCGTCTGCTGTGACTTTATTATTGCCACTGGTTGCAGCAGTCAGGCAAGAACTAGCTGTCATCTGCATCAATTGTCGTACATGACCTCCACTAGCTTTAGCTAAATTTAACAACAATTGACGATCTTCAAACACTGCATCAACATCAACTCGATGTTCTATCAAACTAGCAATTGCTTCTAAACCTGCTTGATTACATTGCAAATCACAGTTATTACGATTAAATTCATAAATATTCACCATTGACACAATGTTAGGACTATCAAAAGCATTACTGAGATTTTTTTCTGAATAAACTACTGAAATTGGAGCAGTATAAATAATTGTGCAGTTTAATTCTTGAAGTTGAGCTGCATAGTCAAAAAATAAATGATTACCAACATGGGGCGGAACTCGATCCAGATTATCAAAAACCATTAATAATCCCTTACTATATTGGGAATACTTCTTGCTAATTTTATGAAAAGCATCACTCAATAACAGATTAATATCTGTCTTCAAACGGGCAATGTCGCGCTGAAGGGTTTGTCTAATAGTTGTTTTTTGCTTGTCTGAACCTTTAATTTGAGCTAAAAGTTTTGCTAGTAGTTTAGAAATAAATGGTATTTCAAACCCACCTTCAATACTGGCATCTAAACTAACAGACTTTTCAACGGTTTCTTCTGTTTCTTGAGTAACTTCTTTAAACCAAGATTCAAAATTTCTGAGCAGCTTACGATCAAATTTCAACTCTAGTTTGCTAAGTTCGTCAGCAACTTTTTTGATAATTACTAAATATAGATCAGTATATTCAGCATCAAGAATATCTAGTTCAGCATCCGCTTCTAAATAAATGACACGATATTGAGATTCCCATTCATGCTGAATTCGACGCAGTTCGGTACTTTTACCACAACCGCGATGTCCTGTAAACAATATAGTGCTAAATTCTCCTGGTTCCAAAAAATCTAATTTCGTGCTAACACTTTTGATTGATTTTGAGTTACGGACTTTTGACAAATCAACATAATATCGTTGAATATCTTTACCAACGAGTTGCCCTACATCACAAGCACGAAAGGCAGCTTTAAGAGTCGTAGCACGGTCAACAGGAATTGACATGATGTTAGTTTAACTGCTGCACCTGATCGGGATATCACCGTAATACAACTAAATTTTAAGTTAGATTTTGCACTCTCGCGCGATCGCAAGCTCCTGTTGATACTGTAAGCAATTAAAAGCCTAACCTCCCAACCCCCTTCCCGCACTTCGTGCCGCTACGCTAATGCCGGGAAGGGGGAGTTAAAATGCCCCTTTCCTATAAGGAGAGGGGTTGGAAAGAGGTCAAATTAGTAAATATTCTTTACAAAGTGTTAAGCTAAAGGTTTGTTCCAACTCAGCGTGCAGGTGCTGGACATTAAAACGATGTAAATTATTAATAAATAATGTAAATTTACTTAAGTTGATTGAACAGCCTATGAATACATTAATTTCATTAACTACTGCTATGGCTACTGCACCAACTGTAACCCCTGACAAGGTTAGCGAAGTTGTTCGCAAAACTTATCCTAACTATAAAGTGATTGTGTTGAATGATGACTTCAACACCTTTGAACACGTTATTAAGTGTTTAATGAAGTATATCCCTGGGATAAGTGCTGATCGCGCTTGGGAACTTACTAACCAAATTCATTTTGAAGGTCAAGCTGTTGTTTGGGTTGGCCCTCAAGAACAAGCTGAACTTTACCATCAGCAACTGAGACGCGCAGGTTTGACAATGGCACCCCTAGAGGCAGCTTAATGCCATGAATAAACCTAACAGTGGCAGGTTGGTGTGGAATCATTCTACACATATTCCTGGCTTGATTCCCATCTTAGAGCGGCTCACCAGTTATACGGGCATTCAAACAATTACACCCGCAGTAATTGGACGGGCTAAAGGTCATTGCCCCCGTTTGCAATTAAAAATATCCGTACCCATTCTAGGAGGATTTAAAATTATTGCTAGGGCAGGCAAAACCTTTCAGGAAGTGTTTATCCTCACCAACCTCAGCCAAGGTGAATTAGAGGAAGCGATCGCTTTGGCAATGAAACTGAAGCTAAAATAATCTTGTTTCTGGCGCTTGTTACTTTACCAGCAAGTTATCTTCAGGCAAAAAGAGCGATCGCTTACATCCTATTCCGCATATCTTGATGCTAAACGGCGTAGTGGCAAAATTAATATACAAGAACAAGTTAAACAATAAGAAATTAACGCTGTAAATTTCAAACTTAGTAGTAATATATCCCAGTCAGGTAGTTGCAGTTTTTGAACGACAGTAGCAAGGCAATAAACTGTCCAGTATGAAAAAGTCATCATCAACAGCATTCGTTCATCACTGCTGTTAGTTTCGTCTGTAATTTTATCTGGATAAAATAATAAAATTAGACCAGCAATACAAGCTATCAAGGAAATAAAAACTAGATAATCGTGCCAATTTAAATTTGGCATTCTTAGACTCCTTTTATCCAAAAACTAATAATTGGACATCAGTCTAAAGTAATAAAGTTTATAAATATAGTAATTTTTACAAATTGCAATACTTACACATCTTACCTAGAGATCCCCCTAAATCCCCCTTAAAAAGGGGGACTTTGACTATTCCCCCCTTTTTAAGGGGGCTAGGGGGGATCTATATTTCACGCTTTCGGTGCGTAAGTCGTAGATGATTACTCAACCAAATGCGATCAATATGTCAATCTAATTAAATAGAAAATATGAATTTTTAATACAAAGATATACTTAGCAGCCAGATTCCTGAGTTTCACAAGCAGCAATACTCACCCAACTGCTAGACCCATCACTCCAATGTTCTTTTTTCCAAATGGGAGCATTATGCTTGAGTGTATCAATCGCGTAACGACAAGCTTCAAAAGCTTCTGTGCGGTGAGGACAACCTACAGCTATCAAAACACTGATTTCACCAATTTTTAATTTGCCCGTGCGATGATGAATCACTACCCGATTAACATTTGACCACCGAGAGCGAATTTCAGTAGCTATTTGCTTAAAGACATTGATTGCCATTGGTTCATAAGCTTGATACTCCAAGCAAACCACTGGTCTACCATCGGTTTGATTGCGTACCATCCCACTCATAACTACTACTGCACCATTAGCTTGATTATCAGCTAAAGCATAAACCTCTTCAAGCGATAAGGGAGCAAAAGTAATTACTAGATCTTTCACACTTGAGGTGGGAGTGTCGATAAAATTGGGTACTGTAGTCATCAGACTTTGGGGATGATCGCTTCATTAAGAATAAATATATTGTGATTTATCCAGAAAACTTTCGCCTTTTCTCTACATATAGCGTTTAGTAAGCGAATAATAGCAGTAATTATAGCTCGCTCGCTGTTATTTAGCATCGCTATTAAGCAAGATTATTAACAAAAGATTGAGGATCGCTACTAATAAAAACTTGTCCGGTACTTTTGGGAACAATAAAGATACCTAGCTGAATAAACCCTGATTATTTGTCAAATATTAAAATATTTTTAAATTATGAAAGTTATAGAAGATCAAAACGAAGTAGATAGGCTTGCAGCTTTACGCCAGTATCAGATAGTAGAGACACCTCCCGAAGAATCATTTGATGCGATCGCCCGTTTAGCAGCCCAGATTTGTCAAGCCCCAGTAGCATTAATCAACTTTATTGACGATCGCCTTCAGTGGTTCAAAGCTCATATTGGGATAGAAATCACCCAAATGCCACCTAGAATCGGTTTGTGTAGTCGGTGTATTCAGCAACGTGACGTGCTAGTAATCCCAGATACATTAGCCGATGAACAATCACGATCAAACCCAGTAGTAAATAATTATCCCTACATCCGGTTTTACGCTGGTGTCCCTTTGATTGTACCTGGAGAGTATCCAATTGGTGCTCTTTGTGTGATTGACTATAAACCAAGAGAACTCAAAAGCGAACAAATAGAAGCACTTCGCCTCTTGAGCCATCAAGTGGTTAACCAGCTAGAAATCCGACGTAAAAGTTTAGCGGAAAAAGCCTACTTTCAAACAAATTCACACCTGCAAATCAATACTCATAGTGAGATACTGAGACCTGTTGCTACCCATGTTGAAGAAATAGCAATATCCTCTATGCGAACCAGTCAGCAGATTAAAGCAGAAATAGAGCAGACATTAGGTTTTTTCCCTCCGTTCTTTAGTTCAGCATTAGGGAACCCTCATGTCTTTGAAAATTTATGGCAACAAACACTGAGCGCCTATTTAAATAATCCTCTATCGCCCATATTTAAAGAAAAACTTTCAGCCTACTTGTCACGCTACTGTTCTGTTCCCTACTGCATGATCGTTCATAGTAGCTCGCTACGTCCCTTGGGAGTGGAAGCGCGGGAAGTATTGGCACTGTTGCAAGCATCACCGCCAGAAGAAACAGAAATTAACAAGCATCTGCAAGTATTACAAGCACAGCCAGATTTACAAACCAACTTGCCAGCAGAAAACTCTGCTATTGAGGAAAGTTTACTTTACTGTGCCATCTTTATTGCTGTCGCTAAAGAAGAAGCAGAATTTTATAAATTTGAGTTACGCCGTCTACTGGGAAATATCAACTACCAGCATTTAATTACCTTTATTGCTTATGTGAAAACTTGCCATGAGTGGATGGAAGCTTATCCAGAAGTCATGTATGAAGAGGATCAGCGAGCTATTAACTATCTTGAGCCTTTAATTTCAGAAGAGCCTGGTTTAGCCGATTTTTTCCGTAATTATGTAGAACAAGTAAAGGAAGAACGGCAGACTTGGGCGACACGACTCGCTCAACTTGCAGAACGCAAGCGCAATGAGCAAGCACTACGTGAAAGTGAAGAACGCTACCGCACGTTAGTAGAACAAGCATCTGATGGAATTTTTCTTGCTGATGCAAATGGCAAATATCTAGCGGTGAATTCCAGTGCGTGCCAAATGTTGGGCTATGAACCAGCAGAACTTTTACAAATGTCTGGTAGGGACTTAGTTGCTGACCAATACGTTGCTTTAGTGCCTCAATCACTAGAATCGCTTAAAGCTGGCAATACTCACACTAAAGAATGGCTGCTTAAACGTAAAGATGGCACACTGATTCCTGTAGAGGTAAGCTCTAAAATGCTACCCGATGGACGTTTACAGGGCATTGCGCGAGACATTACGGAACGCAAACGCTCCCAAGCTTTGGTTAATGGGCAAAAACGTATCCTAGAAATGATTGCCACTGGTGCATCTCTGTTTGAGGTCTTAAGTAGTTTGGTTAAGACTATTGAGGAACAGTCAAGTGGCATGATCGCTTCTATCTTGCTCTTAGATGAAAGTGGCACAAAACTGCAATATAGTACCGCTCCTAGCCTTCCTGATAGTTATATTGGGGCAGTTAGTAAGGTCAGCGTTGCCCCCAATCAGAGTTGTTGCGGTAGGGCTGCCTATTTGGGGAAACCTGTGGTTGTAGAGGATATTGCTAACGATCCTTTGTGTGTAGATTTTAAGGATTTAGCACTAAGTAATGGATTAAAAGCTTGTTGTTCTACGCCAATATTTTCTAGCAATGGTAAAGTGTTGGGTACTTTTGCCATATATTATCGCCAGCCTCAAAGCCCAAGTTTATATGAATTACAGCTAATTGAAATAGCAACGCACATCGCCGGAATTGCGATCGAGCGCCAGCAAAATGAACAAGCACTGCGCCTAAATGAGGAAAAGTTTCGCTCTTTAGTTGAACAAACTAACGACTGGATTTGGGAAATTGATGCTAATGCTGCGTTTACATACGTTAGTCCGCAAGTGCAAAAAATTGTGGGCTATGAACCCGCAGAATTGATCGGAAAAACAACTTTCGATTTAATGTCTGTAACTGAAGCACAGCGATTTTTGTTAGTAATTAGTGAGTTTCTATCTTTACAAGCACCATTCGTCAGTCTAGAAAAAACACTGATTCACAAAAATGGCAATTTAGTTGTGCTGGAAACTAGCGGTTCTCCGGTGTTTGACGCTCAAGGCGTACTGACCGGATATCGGGGTATTGCCCGTGACGTTACTGAGCGTAAACACTCAGAGCAAGCACTACGCCGAAGTGAGCATCGTATTCGGATTATAAATGAAGCAATACCGCAACAGGTGTGGACAGCGCGACCAAATGGTTCGCTCGACTATGTAAATAAGCGTGTTTTGGATTACTTTGAGCGCACGTTTGACGAAATGATTGATGCTGGATGGCAATCGGTGATTCATCCAGAGGATTTACCAGGGTGTCTGGAAGTATGGGGCAAGTCTCTGACGACAGGTGAGCCTTACGAAATAGAATTTCGACTATTTAAAGCATCCGAAGCTACTTATCGTTGGTACTTGGGGCGTGCAGTACCTATATATGATGAGGATGGTCGGATTGTTAGTTGGTTTGGAACTAACACAGATATTCACGATCGCAAACTTGCAGAAGAAGAGCGCGATCGCTTCTTTAGCTTATCACTAGATAATTTAGCTATTGCTAATTTCGATGGCTATTTCACTCGCTTAAACCCAGCCTGGGAAGAAACTACTGGCTACACTACAGAGGAATTGTTAGCGCAACCGTATTTAAATTTTGTTCATCCTGATGATATAAACGTTACGAATGCTGAATCAGAAAAGTTGGCTAATGGGAACCTGACTCAATACTTTGAAAATCGCTATCGTTGTAAAGATGGCTCGTTGAAGTGGTTAGCCTGGAAATCAGTGTCAGTGGTTGATGTAGGCTTAATATATGCGATCGCTCGTGATATCACTCCTAAAAAATTAGCTGAACAAGAGCGTCAGCAATTATTACAGCGAGAACAAGCTGCCCGTGCAGAAGCAGAAGCAACTCGTAACCGCATCAACAATATTCTTGAAAGCATTACTGATGCTTTTTATGCTGTAGATGAGCAATGGAAATTTACTTACGTCAACCATCAAGCAGAGGTACTGTTACAGAGAAAGCGAGAAGAATTAATTGATAAAAGTCTTTGGAATGAGTTTCCACACGCACTCGATTCTATATTTGAGCGCAACTATCGCAAAGTTGTATCAGAACGAGTAAGCATTACCTTTGAAGAATTTTATCCGCCACTAAATACTTGGTTTGAAGTTTACGCTTATCCATCAAGAGATGGAATGTCTGTTTACTTTAAAAATATTACTGAGCGCAAACAAGCACAAGCTGAGTTACAACTACAAAATCGGCGAGCGCAATTGTTTTCAGAAATCAGCTTGAAAATTCGTCAATCTTTACAACTAGAAGAAATTCTCGAAACTACAGTTACAGAAGTAAAAAGAATTCTGGAAGCCGATCGGGTTTTAGTTTATAAGCTTTGGGCAGATGGTACTGGTAGTGCGATCGCCGAATCTGTTAACCCTCAATGGTCATCCATATTAGAACAAACATTCCCCTCAGAAGTCTTTCCTGAAGAATACCGAGAACTTTATAACCAGGGAAGAATTCGGGCGATCTCCGATGTCACCAACGGTGAATTAGCACCATGTTTAACTGACTTCGTGCAAACTTTTAATGTCAAAGCTAAATTAGTAGTACCAATTATATTAAATGGACAACTTTGGGGATTACTAATTGCTCATCAATGTGAACATACACGCCAATGGTCTAGTTTTGAGACTGAACTTTTAGAACAACTAGCTAACCAAATTAGCATTGCTGTAGCGCAATCGCAACTTTTAGAACAAGAAACTCGCCAGCGTTTAGAATTAATGCGTTCTAATGAAGAACTCCAACAATTTGCTTACATTGCTTCCCACGACTTACAAGAACCCCTGCGGAAAATTCAAGCATTTGGCGATCGCCTCAAAGTTAAATATAGTGATGCCCTCAATGAGCAAGGAATTGACTATTTAGAACGAATGCAGAGTGCTGCACAACGAATGCAAGTACTAATTAATGATTTACTGAGCCTTTCACGAGTTACTACCAAAGTGCAACGCTTTGTAACAGTTGATTTGAACAAAGTAGTACACGAAGTAGTATCTGACTTAGAAATACGCATCCAACAAACAAAAGGGCGCATAGAAGTAGAGAATTTACCAACAATTGATGCTGATCCCTTACAAATGCGTCAATTAATTCAAAATTTGATTAGCAACGCCTTAAAATTCCACCGTCAGGAGGAAGCGCCAGTTATCAAAATATCCAGCAAAAGTATCACTAATCATACACAGCCACCATCTAACTTCTCTCCAGTGAGTGATACTTACGAAATAGTGGTAGAAGACAATGGCATTGGTTTCGATGAAAAGTATCTTGACCGCATCTTCAATGTTTTTCAACGCCTACATAGTCGCAGCGAATACGAAGGAACGGGAATGGGTTTAGCTATTTGCCGTAAAATCGTTGAGCAGCATAATGGTAGTATCACTGCTAAAAGTCAGCTTGGGCATGGAGCAAAATTTATTGTTACATTGCCAAGTATTGCCAATAAAGGAGAAAATCATATTGAAGGGGCGACAACCAGTCACCATATTAATGGCGGATGACGATGAGGACGATTGCTTGTTGGCAAAAGATGCCCTAGCCGAAAGTCGATTATCTAACGATATCTACTTTGTCAATGATGGCGAGGAATTAATGGATTATTTGTATCAACGCGGTAATTTTGTTGATAAAAAAAAATCTCCACGTCCAGGGCTAATTCTGCTGGATTTGAATATGCCTAAAAAAGATGGTCGAGAAGCTTTAACAGAAATCAAAAATCACCCACATTTACGGCAAATTCCCGTAGTAATTTTAACAACATCCCAGGCAGAACATGATATTTTTCGTAGTTACGACTTAGGCGCTAACTCTTTCATTACAAAACCTGTAACATTTACAGGTTTAGTCAATGTAATGAAATCATTAGGACAATATTGGTTTGAAATTGTGCAACTGCCCGAAGCAGGAATAGAAGATGGAAATGGACAAAGATCGAGCTAGAGTACTTCTAGTTGATGATGATGAAGATGATTATATTCTGACTGCTGAATGGCTGTCAGAAATTCAGAGAGCAAAATTTACCCTAGAATGGGTAGCAACTTACGATGCTGCTTTGGAAGTTATTGCCAAAAAGGAACACGATGTTTATTTGTTAGATTACCGTTTGGGTGAGCATAACGGTTTAGAACTGTTAGAAGAAGCGATCGCACTTGGATGTCAAGCACCGATTATATTACTAACTGGACAGGGCGATCATGAAATTGACTTGATTGCCATGAAAGCTGGTGCTGCTGATTATTTAGATAAAAGTAAGCTAGGGGCGCAATTACTAGAGCGTTCTATCCGCTACGCTATTGAACGTAAACAGTCAGAACAGAAAATTCGTGAACAAGCAGCTTTACTAGATATTGCTACCGATGCAATCTTTGTACAAGATTTAGAAAACCGTATCCTTTTTTGGAACAAAGGTGCAGAACATTTATATGGATTTTCAGTTGCAGAAGCATTAAATCAAAACGTTAATCAGTTGCTATATAAACAAACTGAGGAAACACTTGTCGAAGTTTATCAGCAACTAACCGCCAATGGTGAATGGCAAGGTGAGCTAAATCAATTCACTAAAGATGGTAAAAAAATTATTGTTCAAAGTCGTTGGACACTGGTAGAAGATCAACAACAAAAACCCAAGTCTATCCTAATTGTTAACACTGATATTACAGAAAAAAAACAACTAGAATCGCAGTTTCTTCGCACCCAGCGCATGGAAAGTTTGGGTACACTTGCAGGTGGAATTGCTCATGATTTGAATAATGTTCTAGCACCAATTTTGATGGCAGTACAATTACTACAACTAAAACTGCTAGATCCCCAGAGTCAAGAGTGGTTAGAAATATTAGAAAATAATGTTAAACGTGGGGCAAATTTAGTCAAACAAGTACTATCTTTTGCTAGAGGTTGCGAAGGCGATCGCGCCACTCTCCAAATTAGACATATAATTGCTGAAATTAAACAAATTGCCAAAGAAACCTTTCCCAAATCTATTGAAATTTATACAAATATAAATTCAGAACTTTGGACTGTATCTGGAGACGCTACACAATTACATCAAATTTTACTTAATCTTTGCGTCAATGCTCGTGACGCAATGCCCAATGGTGGTCAACTTAGTATTACTGCGGAAAATATTTATATTGATGACAATTACGCTCGGATAAATATTGATGCTAAGGTTGGCTATTACGTAGTGATTACCGTATCAGATGTCGGGACAGGGATTGATAGTGAAATAATAGATAAAATTTTCGACCCATTTTTTACTACAAAAGAATTAGGCAAAGGTACAGGGCTTGGTCTTTCTACAGCTATTGGGATCATTAAAAGTCACGGTGGTTTTATTAAAGTTTATAGCGAAGTTGGCAGAGGTACACAATTCAAAGTTTTCTTACCCGCAGTTGAAGTATCTGAAATACAGGTAGAGAAGCAGGAGCAATTTAATATTAGCTCTGGTCAAGGAGAATTAATATTAGTTGTTGACGATGAAGAATCAATTTGTCAAGTCACTAAATTGTCATTAGAAGTAAGTGGTTATCAAGTTATAACAGCTTCAGATGGAGTTGAGGCAATCACATTATACGCACAGCATAAAGAAGAAATTAGTTTAGTAGTAGCTGATATGATGATGCCCTCTATGGATGGTTCATTAACAATCCGTACATTACAAAAAATTAATCCCCACGTCAGAATAATTGCAGTTAGTGGACTAGAATCCAACGCTAAAATTGCTGAACAGGCGGGTTCGAGTGTAAAAAGCTTTTTGTTGAAACCTTACTCTGGTCAGGAATTATTAAAAACTGTCCATCAGGTGATGTCAATAGCACAGTAATTTTGTCAATATGTTTGGGGTTTATTTATTGTTTCTACCAATATTTTTGAGATAAAAGGACATTAGTTTCAACCTCAAATTGCCATGTCTGGGGAAATTCAGTTTGTTTATATTCAAATCGAACATCATTCAGCGCATTAGCATAAACTTTAGCTAATATTTCTGCCAGATAAGATTTGAGGCTGGGAGAATCTTCTAATAAATCTTGAATTTGCCGCCGTTGTTCGATTATCGTTAGTTCCCACCCATTAAAATTTTCAGGACTATTGACATACATTCGCTCTTTGAATATGAGCAAACAGTACAGTCAAGCGATTTTTTAATTCACGGCGATCGCTTCTTCCCAAACTTTCTATTTCCTCAATCAAATTCTCGAAATCTAGATGATCGAGATCCCGCTTTTTAAGTTTATTCGCAGTATCTTCACACCATGCCACAAAATCTTGTTCGTAAAGAATATCAGATTTTTTCATAGTTAATTCAATGACAACTCGGATTCTTTATCAAAACTAACACCTTCATACAAGAGTTCAATCGGACACTCAAACTTAAGGCTTTTTAATGCGATCGCATCCCCTTCTGTGTACGCATAGTAATGCCACATTTTACCTTCCCCTCGCTGATAAACCTCAACAGCTATTTCTTCTGAATCTACTAAAACATACTCTTGTAAACTGGGAATTTGGCGATAATATTTGAGTTTTTTATTGTGGTCGTAAGAAGCGGTACTAGGAGAAAGCACTTTAATAATAACTTTAGGATGTTGAATAAAGTTGCGAGATTTCAAATCTTCTGGTTCACAACTAACCACTAAATCTGGATAGAAATAACGACTGTTTTTACTAGCCTGAACTTTTACATTTGATACATTAACTCGACAGCCTCTCTGACGCAAATGAGGTCTTAGTGCAGTATAGAAGTTAAGGGCAATATCATTATGAGGAATACTACCCCCTGTCATCGCTAAAATCTCGCCGTCAACATATTCATGGCGAAGTTCCTGCTTGGCTTCCCATTCTAGGTATTCTTCAGCCGTCATTTTTTGAGGGTATTGAGGCTCGGCAATCATAATCTTTTCCTGAAACTATAATTCTTGTAGAGATGTAATATGGTACGTCTCTACATTCATTTTTGCACAGGTCTATTGCTCCCTTCCCACCAGAAGAATACCTATTTGAAAAACCGCCAAAACGCCAAGGACACCAAGGAAGAAGAAGAATATGATCGGTAATCTTTTAGTGGGTAGGGAGTGACATCAAGCCTTACCACTTCCCATCAAATAAAGCAACGCCATCCGCACAGCAACTCCATTTGTTACTTGCTGAGGAATTAAACTTAACTCCGGGTCATCTATTAAATCAGAACTAATTTCAACTCCCCTGTTAGCTGGACCAGGGTGTAAAATCCTAACACCAGGTTTGCATAACTTCAGGTGATCGCGCGTAATTCCATATCGCTGATGATACTCTCGTAAACTTGGTAACAAATGCTGCGTCATGCGTTCTTTTTGCAACCGCAACGTCATCACAAAATCAGCATCTTGCAAAGCAGGTTCAATTTCCCAATGTAAAAATAACTTCCCAAGTCGATTTGTACCAAAATTAGCAAATAATTGTGGTACTAAAGTTGGTGGCGCAGCTAAATGTACCTCAGCCCCACTTGCGGTTAAACTCCAAATATTAGATCGGGCAACCCGCGAGTGTAAAATGTCTCCAACAATGGCAATTTTTTTATCTGCAAGCAGTTCTAAATTAGGATTTGCAGCATTTAATACAGAACAGATAGTAAATAAATCTAATAATCCTTGAGATGGATGTTCATGTTGACCATCACCAGCATTTAATATCCCTACACGCACACCTAGTCGATCCATTTCCTGTGCGATCGCCTGCGGTACACCCGCTTCCTTATGGCGAATCACCATCATATCTGCACCCATCGCTAGATAGGTTTTTGCCGTATCCAAAATTGTTTCTCCCTTAGTTAAGGAAGATGTACTAGGCGCAAAATTAATCGTGTCAGCAGATAGGCGTTTAGCAGCCAATTCAAAACTACTACGAGTGCGGGTAGATGATTCAAAAAACAAATTAGCAACTACCTGTCCCTGCAACGTCGGCACCTTCTTCACCCGCCGCGATAGTACTTCCCGAAAACTAGCCGCAGTCTGCAACACTGTATTGTATTCCTCTGGGACAAAATCAGCTAGGGAAAGAATGTGGTGGCGCGTCCAGGTGCTAGTAGTCATATAGATAATTTATAAATCCAGTAACAAGTTACACCAATAAGGCGATTGAGAAAATTTTGCTTGAAAAGCATTTAAACCAATATATAAGAAAAAATCATTGTACTGATTTATTATTTATATAGGTTCTAAGTACACTTTTAATGCTTAAAAAGATAATCTAAAGAAAATGTCAAGAATTCATAACATTAGTAAAGTTTTTACTAATGTTGGGATTTTTAACCAAGGATTTTAGTTAATTTTTTATAAAAGAACGATTAATGTATAGTTGTTTATCTCCTAAATTGTAGTTTATTCCTGAGCAAGTATTAAATACTATTATTTAATCATAACTTAGTTTAATTTATCAAAAATTATTGCTTGGTTAGTGTTTTTTTGAGTAAAAACATCATATTTTTACAAATATTTTTTTAGTTCTGATATTGGTTTATTACTGTAATTTTTATGAAAAAAATTTTACCCAAAAAACGGAATACTTACACTTTTTTACCCAAAAATAGTTACAGAAAAGTTAAGTTGAAATGGGAAAATTACTGGTTCAAAATCGCAGGAAAATGGCGTTCCTGCCCTCTAACCTGCCCTATAGATAGACCTCATCACAAACATATCTTTTGGAGTTGGTTAGGTAGTTTTATAGCAATTGCTGTTACAGCCTACCTATCTGCAAAAACAAACTCTCCTTTAATTATGGCTCCCTTTGGTGCTAGTAGCGTATTAATATTTGGTGTACCTGATAGCCCTTTAGCACAACCGCGTAATTTTGTTGGTGGCAATTTACTAGCAGCTTTAGTTAGCTTAATTATTTTATATATATTCGGTTCAGAACCTTGGACAATGGGATTAGCAGTAGCAACCGTAATTGGTTTGATGCAGTTTACAGGAACTTTGCATCCTCCTTCTGGTGCGGTTGCTTTAGTAGTTATGATGACTAAACCTTCTTGGGAGTTTTTATTAACTCCAACGTTTGAAGGTTCTGTGCTTATATTATTATGCGCCGTAGTTTTTAATAATTTGGCAGAAGAAAGATCTTATCCCAAACACTGGTTATAGAATGTGATAAAAAGTAGGGACGTTGGCGGAAAAAACGTCGCTACAAAAGTAATGAATAAATAGTATATCAACAGCCAAGGCGGCTCTTGACAAATTGTTGTTAACATCTGCGTCATCTGCTCACATCTGCGATAAAAAAACAACTTCTAATCCAAAACCATAAATTTAATGCCCCAACACCTCTGGCGGTTGCTATAAATTACATTTTTGATCGCGCCACTATGTAAATCATAAAAATATTCAGTTTTTAAAATGAAAAACATTCAAAGCTAAAGAAATCATCGAAAGAAAAGTCAAGAAACCTACTGCATCCAATACAGTAGTTAGTAGTGGCCCACTAATTAAAGCTGGATCAAGATTTAATCGCTTCAAACCCATGGGTATTAAAGTTCCCAGCGTGGCAGCTACTAACACATTAATCGACATCACCATAGACGCGACTATTGCCACCCATCGCTCATTCGGAGGAGACCAAATCAGGGATAAAATACCCAGAGATAGCCCCAACGCTAAAGCTGTAGCTAAACCAGCCAAAAATTCCTTACGCAGAATTTGCAAAGTATCTTCAGGTGTTACCTCACCTACACCTAACCCGCGTACAGTTACGGATAGTGCTTGAATCGCCACATTGCCACTAGCATTAGACAAAATTGGCATAATTACGGCTAAAACTGGTACTAAGGCAATTGTTTTTTGAAAAGGTGCGATCGCACTCGCTGCCCCAACATACAAAACAATATTACCTAACAACCAAGGTAACCGCTTGCGAATTGTTACTTGGGGTTCAGATAGCGCCGCTTCGTCACCACCACTCACACCCGCAAGTTTTTGGATATCTTCAGTAGCTTCTTCTTCTAAAATATCTACAACATCGTCAATTGTGATAATGCCCACCAATCGATCTTCGCGATCAACTACAGGCAGTGCAATTAAGTCATAACGCTTCATCAGTTGCGCGACTTCTTCTTGCGGCATTTCAGTACGCGCCCTCAGAACGCGATCGCTAGCAATATCACGGATTAAAGCATCCGGTAACGTAAACAACAACTGTCGCAACGATACTACAGCCACTAATTTGCGGTTGTCATCCGTAACGTAAGCATAGTAAATCGTTTCCTTATCGCGATCGCTTAACCGAATCTTACTTAAAGCTTCTCCAACAGTTAAACCCTCACGCAACCGCACATACTCCGTCGTCATCACCCGACCAGCAGTGCCATCTAAATAGCCTAAAATAGTAGCAGTTGCTTGTCGTTCTTCTGAACTGAGTTGCTGTAATAATCGCTTGACAACACCAGCAGGTAACTCATCAAATAAAGCCGCGCGATCGTCAGGTCGCATCGCTTCCACAATCTGACATATATGGGTATCGTGCAACGAACCAATTAGTTCTTCTTGCACTTCGGGAGGTAAATATTCAAATACATCAATTGCCTGACCTTTATTGAGCAATCGAAATGCGATCGCCCGACGTTCTGCGGGTAATTCTCCAATATAATCCCCCACGTCAACGGCTGGCAAGTGATTAAGTTCAAACTTTAGCTGGTTTAAATCCGCAATGTCCGACAGTGAAGCCAGATTTTCCTGTGTAAGCATATAGCCTCCTAAGTCTCCCCTACGCTAGGAGACTTGCTCGGCAGGCTAGGGGAGATTACTACTGTGAGGGGATGGACTTCGGTCCATAAAATTTATAGAAATCAATACTGATATCAACTATATATACCAGTAAATCTATGCTATCCCCTGAAGGAATAATTCACAATCACAGCTAAGTACTAATCCCTCACCTATTCCAAGCAAGATTTATCAACTTATGTATGTATTTAATTAATAAGTATCTTTACCCTGCCTTAACTGCTGTAATAGCTATTAGTCTCAGTAGTTGTAATTATCTGCACACTAACAGGAGCAACAAAACTAACTTACAACCTCTGGCAGAGCAGCAGACCAATCTAGAAACTCCACTTAAATCCGATAAATCACCATTACTTTCAACTAAAACTATCAAGCCCGCAATCTTTGTTAAGCAGTCACTTAGTACTAATATCAACAAAAGTACTGCGATCGCTACCTCCAAAAACTCAATCACAGTCACCATATATCAACCAGATAATCAGTGCCAAAATCTAGTACCAGAAAAAGTGGTAATCCCAGCTAAAAACTCCTTACAAGCAGCATTAGGAGAAGTATTAGAACCGCGCAACAGTGATTTTAATTTAGCTGGGTATCGCGTCAGCGTAAATTCAAATCGTGTTGCTACCGTCGATTTGCGAGTTGCACCTGATTCACAACGAAC
Organism: Oculatellaceae cyanobacterium; assembly: GCA_036702875.1. GTDB lineage: Bacteria > Cyanobacteriota > Cyanobacteriia > Cyanobacteriales > PCC-9333 > Crinalium. The sequence goes on from DATNQB010000059.1 coordinate 45,831, forward strand.
ATTTACCTCTCTATCCAGTTGTGAACAATTTGCTTTATTTGGCAGTATCAAAAAAACCTTAACTAATAATCCCACTTGGAAAATTAAAGAAGTTCGCTTTACCCAGCAAGGGGAAGAAATTTATTTATGAAGATCATCTAAAGTTTAGAAACAGCAGCACAATCCTTAAGATACCAACGCCAAGGCAAATCAATTCCTTGTGACAAACCAATTCTTGTAGTTTGTACCAATTGAGGTTGAAATTCAATCGCGCGATGTTCTAACCACAGAGGTTGACCTGGCTGTAAAACTAATCCATTCAAACTCAGATCAATTTTGAGTACCTCACAAAGCTTCCCTGGCCCCGCAGCCAAGCGAGCAAGTTTTGATGACTGATTTGTTTCTATCCATTTAGGTAAAAGCTCAAGCTGCAAAGCACGAATTAAAACAGCACTAGCAACCCCTTCTTGATCTGTAACAACATTTAAACAGTGGTAGCGACCATAAATTAGATATACATAGCTCACTCCAGCACCTTCAAACATCACTCCATTGCGAGTTGTTCTACGTCGATAAGCGTGGCAAGCTGGATCACCAGGGCAATAGGCTTCAGTTTCTACAATCATTCCTCGCAGAACTTCCCCGTCTGCCATTTGTCGCACCAGCATACATCCCACTAAATCTGGTGCTACTTCAGTAGCTGGACGCTCCAGCCAGGAAGATTCTACAATCTGGTTAAATTTGGTAAAATCCATCAAAATATACTTTGAAACGCCCCGTTCACATCATTAACAAAAAAATATGGATGTCAAACTGATTTTAGTAATATTAACCGTTGTTTTTACCGTGTCTTGCCTATTCTTTGGCACTAAGAACGGATTTTATGATTCCGACAACTATCACGGCAACGGTTCTGCCCACTAAATAGCATTCAGCACTCAGCCGTCAGCCATTGATCTGATAGGTAACTACAAGCGAAAAAGAGTTAAGCAATCGGCTAAAATTCTCTTACCTGATAGCTAATGGCTGATAGCTAATTGCTAAGAGTTAATCATGAGTCAAAATCTGTCGGCACTTTCCCAGAGTAATGAAGAATTAGTCTGTTTACCATTTGGCGTAGGTCATGCAGACGAAGGGGTTTGTTTGTTAGTACGGATGGGCCCTTACCGTATTCTGCTCGACTGTGGTTTAGAAGATATTTCACCTTTGTTAACTTCTGGGAAGCCACCAGCCGACCTCGTGTTATGTAGCCATGCTCACTCAGATCACGCCAAGGGTTTGTTAGCTTTACATCAAGCTTTTCCCAAGCTGCCGATCTACGCCAGTGACGTGACCAGCCAACTGTTGCCTCTTAACTGGACAGATCAGGAGCCTGAAATCTCACAATTTTGTCAAGCTTTATCTTGGCGATCGCCTGTAGAGTTTCAAGACGGTTTGTGCGCCGAATTATTTCCCTCTGGACATCTACCAGGGGCGGCAGCCATTCTTCTGACATACACGGGCTTATATAGGTCTTACACAATCTTATATACAGGTGACTTTTTCCTTTCTAACTCACGGCTAGTAGAAGGATTACCAATAGATGCCTTAAGGACTGTTGAGCCTGACGTACTCATAATTGAAGGCAGTTATGGCACAGCACGCCATCCCCATCGCCGTCAGCAGGAAAACCAGTTAGCAGAACGTATTAATAGAGCGATCGCAGAACAAGATTCTGTACTCCTTCCAGTCCCCAACCTTGGTCTCGGTCAAGAACTTTTGATGCTGCTACGAAGTCATCACCTGTTCACAGGTCGAGATTTAGATATTTGGGTAGATCCAACCGTAGCTGGTGGTTGTGATGCTTACCTAGAAATTCTTCCTAACCTACCCGCCTCAGTACAAAACTTTGCTCGACATCAATCATTATTTTGGGATGAAAGGGTACGCCCGCGTGTGCGTCGGTTAAACCCAGAACAGCGCCCCACTACTGGAAAATCTCCTAGTATTATCCTCACTGCTCAAACTGTAGATTTGAGTCAATACTGCCAACCAGACAGCAAACCTTGGCTAGTACTAATACCCCAGCAACCCAGGTACTCAGTTAATCCTGATTTTTCCCATCTCCCACCGGAAATCTCAAAGCTAACTCAAATAGAAACCTATTTATTAGCTCAACATTCTGACGGTCTTGGAACTACTCAGTTAATCCATAACTTACGTCCCAAACACGTAATTTTCATTCACGGCTCCCCAACATATCTAGCCGACTTAACCAGCTTAGATGAATTGCAAAACCGCTATCACTTACATTCTCCTGGCGCTGGGACTTTAGTAGAACTACCAATTGGTGACACCTTTGTGCAACCAGCAGCACCAGCAGAAACCAACTATGAAGGCGAGTTAACCGAACTAGAAACCTTAGTCACAATCACCCTACCAAACACTATAGCGACAGATCCACGTTGGCAAAACTTTGGCGATACTGGCTTAATCGAAGCGCGTTGGCAGGGAGAAGAATTGGTCTTGCGGGGGTTATCACAACGTGAACTGATGACCCAAAGAAGTAATGCTCGTGTGCCAATAGACCTTGAGTGCTGCGGTAATTGCCTTTATATGCGAGGACAGCGGTGTTGGAACCCAGCCTCTCCCTTGTACGGTTTTAAAGTGACACCGGAGGGCTATTGTCCGGTTTTTGAGCCAGCGCCACCTAATCCTCAAAAGGATGAAGGAAGTTGAGGGAGCAACAGAGCAAGGGAAGGGGACAATTAATTCACTCATCCCTTCTCTCTAGTGTCCTTACTCTTCTGGAAAACGGGGGCGAATTTGTTCAGCTTCTGGGCAATCATCAGAAACTAGCGGTTCCGCATTGCCTCTTGGTACAGAAGCTAACTTCTGACTTACCGCGCCAATGCTTTCCAAACGTACCATCTCTTCCCAAGAACACATTTCATCTTCTTCATCGATCTCGTAGCGAATTGTAACTAAATCTCCTTCGATGTCAAGAATGCGAGCCCGTTCAATCCAACGTTGTTGATCCCGCAAGAAAATACAGACCTCACGACCATCGCAACAGAGTTGATAAATCTTGCGGTGTAGCATGGGTTGCTTCTCCTAATCAGATAATTTTTTATATTCTTAAGGAAACTGCGACCCCAAGGTACAGGGACACAGAATTTATTGAGCTTCAAAAAAGTTAAAACAGGTAGCTGTACCTGGTTAAGTATCCTTATACACAATTTCTCGGCGAAATCGGTATCTGGCTGACCAGCAGTTACCATCGTAAATATCCAATCCTAAATTCCCAACTCAAATTTAATGCCTTTGTTATTTGTGAGTAACGATAATTGCTTAAGGTGAGGGATTGAAATGATGTTAGTGATTTAATTTGAAAGTGTAGCTTAAATCGTGTAAGAATTTGCCAATTTTTTAAACAAGTGTTTTGATGGTAGCAATCTACATGAGCTATGCTCATGGGAACATCTCAACGGCTAAAGACACTGACATCGCGGCAATGACAGGGTTAAATATACTGTCTGATTCTACCCGATAATAAGTCACGTTGCCTTAGCATTCACACAGAGGAAGCATTGCGGTTGAGAAAAAAGTTTAGCCATTTCTACCAATGAGCGCACATGAGATAGCGAGGTTAGCTTTTTTAGGGTCATGCACTCTGAAGTTTTAGACCATATTAATATTCTAGTCATAAATATCGCGATCGCACACTGTTAAAAATATATAAATTTCAGCACAATTAGCGACAAAAGCCTGTTAAATCTTGGCTACAGGTAAACATTACCGAAATTTTTAGGGGAAACAATGTTTGCGATCGCCCAAAAGCTACAGCAATATAAAACCTATATCCTCTCCGATGACGATTCCCAATCACAACTCGAAGTCGTTCCTGAGCGAGGTGGGATCATTACAAGCTGGCGTATCCAAGGACAAGAAATCCTTTACTTAGATGCTGAACGCTTTACCAAGCCAGACTTAAGTGTACGGGGCGGCATCCCTATTTTATTTCCTATTTGTGGTAACTTACCTGAAAACACATATACATTTCAAAATCAGCAGTATACCCTTAAGCAACACGGTTTTGCCCGTGATTTGCCTTGGGAAGTTACAGAGCAAGTAACACAAGAGCGCCTCAGCCTTACCATAGTACTGAACAGCAACGATCAAACCCGTGCTGTCTACCCGTTTGATTTTCAACTAGCCTTTACCTACGAACTTAAAGGCAATACTTTAGAGATTCGCCAACGCTACACCAATCATGGGGCAACCACAGCAGGATTATCCCTAGAACCCATGCCCTTTTCTACAGGTTTACATCCTTACTTCTGGACACCCCATAAAACACAGTTGCAGTTTGAGATTCCCTCATCTGAGTACTACGACCAAATTCATCACACCACCCATCCTTTTAGCGGTGAATTTAATTTCACCCAAGATGAGATTGATGTAGCCTTCAAGCAACTGAGTGGTAATTCTGCAAGCATTACTGACAATGGGCGCAAATTAAAGTTAACTCTCAGTTACGACGACAGCTATTCCACCTTAGTTTTTTGGACAGTCAAGGGCAAAGACTACTACTGCATAGAACCTTGGACAGCTCCCCGCAATGCCCTTAACACTAAAGAAAGCCTGATCCAGCTAGAACCTGGAGCAAGTTTAGAGACTCATGTGAGCCTTACAGTAGATTTTTTCTAAAAAAACCTTTGACTTTTTAGAAAATTATGTTATATTGATAAACGTTGTGAAAACAACGGATACATCGGGTCGCTAACTCAACGGTAGAGTACTCGGCTTTTAACCGATTTGTTCCGGGTTCGAATCCCGGGCGACCCATATCAAATATATATATATAATAATCTTATGTTTCTGAAATAAAGAGAAAATCTCAATTTCAGATATGATTTAGTACAGTTTGGTAAAGTATCTTAAGATTGTCGTAATAATTACGCTCATATCAAGCCAACTAGCTGCTCACGACAAAAAATTTAGGAGGACTATCTATGGCGCTCGTACCAATGCGTTTGCTGCTGGATCATGCGGCTGAGAATGGCTATGGCATCCCAGCCTACAACGTCAATAACATGGAGCAGATTCAAGCCATTATGAATGCTGCCCATGAGACAGATAGCCCTGTGATTTTGCAAGCTTCTCGTGGCGCACGTAAGTACGCTGGGGAATCTTTCCTGCGCCATCTGATTTTGGCTGCGGTTGAAACCTATCCTGATATCCCCATTTCTATGCACCAGGATCATGGTAACAGCCCTGCTACTTGCTACTCAGCAATGAGTCATGGTTTCACTAGCGTGATGATGGATGGTTCACTGGAGGCAGATGCTAAGACTCCATCTAGCTTTGAATACAATGTTGATGTCACCCGCAAAGTTGTGGAAGTTGCTCACGCGATTGGTGTCAGCGTTGAAGGCGAACTCGGTTGCTTAGGTTCTTTGGAAACTGGGCAGGGTGAAGCGGAAGATGGTCACGGATTTGAAGGTACATTGTCCCACGACCAGTTGTTGACTGATCCAGATGAAGCAGTTCAGTTTGTAGAACAAACTGGTGTAGATGCTTTAGCTGTTGCGATTGGTACCAGTCACGGTGCTTATAAGTTTACCCGCAAACCGACTGGCGAAATTTTGGCAATTAGCCGGATTGAAGAAATTCACCGCCGCCTGCCTAACACCCACTTGGTAATGCACGGTTCTTCCTCCGTACCTGAAGATTTGCTAGCTTTGATCAACCAATACGGCGGTAAGATTCCTGAAACCTACGGTGTACCCCTCGAAGAAATCCAAAAGGGTATTAAGAGTGGTGTTCGTAAGGTGAATATTGACACCGATAACCGCTTGGCAATTACTGCTGCGGTACGCGAAGCTTTAGCAGCTAAGCCAGAAGAATTTGATCCTCGTCACTTCTTGAAGCCTTCTATCAAGTATATGCAGAAGGTTTGTGCTGAACGTTACCAAGCTTTTGGTGCTGCTGGTCATGCTAGCAAGATTAAGCCGATTTCTTTGGATGATTTTGCGGCTAAGTATGCTAAAGGCGAATTGAGTTCTGCTGCTAAGAAAGCTGTAACTGTATAGTTTTGATGAAATTTAAGGGCGAAGAAATAAGTTCGTCGTTTATTCAGATTTGGGTAGTTTTCGGGCTACCCTTTTTTTTGATTAATTACAGTTAAGAAGCTTCATAATTTAAGTTCTTTTTTCAATGCGTAAGTTTTATTCTACTCATGCGTGTATTACTCACTGCTGATCCTGAATTGCCTGTACCTCCAAAACTTTATGGAGGAATCGAGCGGATAGTTGATTTATTGGTAACTAAATTACAAGCAAATGGTCATACAGTGGGATTGGTTGCTCATCGTGAATCAACAACTCCTGCGACGGAACTTTTTCCTTGGGCAGGTTTGCAGTCGCAAAATAAATATGATGCTTTGCGAAATACAGCAACGCTGTGGTCAGCAGTACAAAAGTTTCAGCCTGATATCATACATAGTTTTTCTCGCGTTTTATATTTACTGCCTCTGCTAAATTCCCGCCTCCCCAAGATTATGTCTTACCAACGGCAACCTAGTGGGCGCACTGTGGGATGGGGAGCAAAATTAGCAAAGGGTTCTCTAACTTTTACAGGTTGTAGCGACTATATTTGTCGCCAAGGTGGGGTTGCTGGAGGTGTTTGGCATACAATTCACAATTGTGTAGAGTTGGAAAAGTATACTTTTCAGCAGAATGTAGAGCCTGATGCTCCTTTAGTTTTTTTGAGTCGGGTGGAAAGAATTAAAGGGGCGCATAGTGCGATCGCAGCAGCACGTAGCACAGGAAGACGTTTGTTAATTGCGGGTAACTATAGCACAAGTGGGGAAGAAGGGCGCTACTGGGAAGAAGAAATTGTGCCACATTTAGGAAAAGATGGGATTGAATATATTGGCACTGTTAACGATGAGCAAAAAAATCTTTTGCTAGGTAAAGCTGCTGCTATGATTGTGCCGATTCAGTGGGAAGAACCTTTTGGAATTGTGTTTGCAGAAGCACTAGCTTGTGGGACACCTGTAATTTCTTGTCCTTTTGGTGCTTTACCTGAAATTGTGCGTGATGGGATTGATGGTTATTTAGTTAACAATGTTGAAGAAGCTTGCGCTGCTATTAATAAGTTGTCTGATATAGAGCGTCGGAATTGTCGCCAACGTGCTGAACAATGTTTTTCAGCTTCGGTTGTCGTGGAAAAGTACGAACAACTTTATCGTAGTCTTATTTCTGCAAAGCATAAGGCTTAAGGGGTGAAAAGTTAAATAGACATCTTTGCCTTAGTCAAATTTTAGATAATTAACCACAGATAACCGCGAGATTTATACAGATGAATACGGGTACACAATCAATGCTAACGGATACGGTTTTAAAGTCGGTTTTAGCACCAATCAAATGCCCAGTTTGTGGAAGTATTTGTAGCGATCCGCCGCTATACCATTACACCGCAGCAGAAGCGGCAGCACATTTTTGTCCAAGTACTCGTAATGCCGATCGCAACCAACGTTTAGAAAAGTGTATTAACAAGCTTTGGGAAGGTAACGACTGTACAATTCACCGTTGTAGTGATTGTGGATTTGCTTTCGGGAATCCGTTTGTGGGTGGTGATGAGGAATTTTACAGTATTCTGCATGAGCAGAAAGACTACCCAGGGTGGCGATGGGACTATGATATGGCGCTGAAAGAGGCTTTGGGGGCGTTTACTGGGGGGAAGATTCTCGAAATTGGTGCAGGGGCAGGGGTATTCTTACGCCACTTAGGAAAGGAATGGCAATGTTATGCGATGGAAGGTAGCGAGATAACGAGAAAAAATTTAGAAGCTACGGGAATCAAGGTTTTTCGTAATTTTTCTGAAGTGCCTCCCTCGGAAGTAGGAACTTTTCAGGTAGTTAGTTTATTTCAAGTGTTGGAGCATATTGCAGATTTTCGGACGGTTTTATCTGAAGGCTACCAGCTTTTAGCTGATGGTGGGCGGTTATTCTTGACTGTGCCGGATGGGGAGGCGATGATTCGTCAAGAAAAATTAACTGGTTGCGCTGATATGCCGCCGAATCATCTTCTGAAGTGGACACCGGATAGTTTGGCGCGTGCTTTGAGAGATGCTGGTTTTGAGCCGAGTCAAGCGACTTATGAACCTGCTTCGTTGAAAAATTTGAAGGATTCGCTACACTTGCGGATGATTTCTGATGCTACCAATGAGCGATCGCTTGCTGCCCAAGTTTATCGTATTTCTAATAAACCTATACGGGCTGGTTTATTAGCTGGTTTGGCTGTACCTGCGCTATTACGAATGTTTCCTTATATTAGTCAACTGACCCAAGGAGGTAGTTTTGCGATGGTTGGGGTGAAGAAACAATTAACAATTAACAATTAACAATTAACAGCCAAAGCAATAGACCAATGAGCAGAAATCATAAAGAAGGTTTTTTTGATCGCAGATGTAAGCAGATGGACGCAAATGGCGCAGATGTCCAGCTAGATTTTATGCAGGTCTAATAAATACTATGATGATTGCTAATCGCTAATTGCTAATTGCTAATCGCTAAGTATGCACGTACTCACTATCCTTTGTAAGGGTGGCTGGATGCCAGCAAACCTATCTGAGGGTTGGCGACGTTTGGGATGCTCGGTGGAAGAGTTTTTCTACGGCACTCACATGGGTAAATCTTGGACGGCTGAGGGGCTGCAAGAAAACCATCAAATTAATGCTCAACTTTTGGCAACAGCTAAACGTCTGAAAGCTGAAGGGCGCTTAGATTTAATTTTTGCTGTTATTTATGACGATGTTTTGGAGGTAGAAACAGCACAGCAGTTACGCGCCCTAGATGTACCAATGGTGAATTACCATGTTGATCTGGTGGGACAGTGGTATCGCATTCTGCGTACTGGTAAGTACTTTGACTTGGTAGCTTGCGCCCAAACTAATCACTGGTCTGGTTTACGCCGTGCAGGAATTCGCCCTTACTATATGCCAATGGCTGCAAATCCACCTGCGACAATTTATGAATCTGCAAAACCAAGTATTGCTTTTGAGGGCGTAGTTTATTTAGGTTCGCCTTGGCTTTATCGTCGCCAAGTGTTAAGTGAGTTAGCAGCGCAAGGTATTCCTTTAAGAATTTATGGACATAACTGGCTGAATAAAACTCTCGATGCTGGGTATGTTCAACCAAAAGCAAAGACTTTACACGATTTACGCTATTACCTTTTGCCTCGTTTGCGGGAGGAAGGGCGCAAACAGTTATTCTCAACTATTCAAAGACGACTGCAACCACCACCACCAGCAGGGGTTTCTAATGAGTTACCAATTGAGTGTGTTAAGGGTTCCTATGTTGATGCTGACTTTATTCCCTTAGTTCAGGGTGCTGCAATTAATTTGGGTTTTACTCATTTTATGGGTACTCCAGGGACTCCTTCAGAAATGCGCCAAGTGCGACTAAGGGAATTTGAGATTCCAATGATAGGAGGGTTTTATTTAACTCAAGATTGTCAGCAGTTGCGAGAGTTGTTTGTTGATGAAATGGCTACTTGGGATAATCAGTTAGACTTACAAGACAAGATTAACTATTATCTCGATCATCCTGATGAACGGCAAAAACTTGGCTTTGCTGCTCAAGCTTATTGTTTACAACACCATACTTGGGCAAATCGGTTTCGCGATCTTTTGAAGGAATTAAATTTGCCTCAACCTCACTTAGCTGGATGAATAAACGAGTTTTAATTGTTACACCAAATTTTCCGCCAATTTCCTGCCCAGATATGCACCGTGTCAGGATGTCTTTGCCTTATTTTAAGGAATGCGGTTGGGAACCTCTGATTTTAAAAATCAATCCAGATGAGCAGGAAGGTATCAAAGATTTAGATTTATGTAAAACTGTTCCTGCTGATGTCAAAACTTGGCAAGCAGGTTTTATTCCTAAATCTTGGATATCATGGTTAAAAGTTAATAATGTCGGGTTGCGAAGCTTTTTTCATTTAGCTCACCTGGGTAATCAAATTATTGAAAGTGAAAAACCTGAGTTAATCTTTTTTTCTACAACTTTGTTTCCAGTAATGACTTTAGCTCGATATTGGTACTGGAAATATGGTTTACCTTATGTATTAGATTTTCAAGATCCTTGGTTAAGTGATTATCAGGCTATGGGTGATGCTTTTTATCAGTCTTGGAAATACAAAGCTTCTCAGCTAAATGCGGGTATATTAGAACCTTGGACACTAAAAAATGTATCTCATGTTATCAGTGTTTCTTCTGGATATGTTGATACTTTACTTAAACGTTATGATTGGTTAAAGCCAGAGCAGTTTACAGTTTTACCTTTTGGGGCGGCGGAAACAGATTTTACTGTGCTTAAGGAGCAACGCATCCAGCACAACCATTTTGATCCCAATGATGGTAAACAGCATTGGGTGTATGTGGGGCGTGGGGGTGAGGATATGGGTTTTGCTTTGCGTTGTTTGTTTGAAGCTTTAGCGCGATCGCGCCAGCACTCACCCGAAAATACTAACTTAATACTACATTTTATCGGTACCGACTATGCCCCAAAAGAGCGATCGCGTAAAACTATTGAGCCAATAGCAGTTGCTTGTGGTGTCGGAGATATGGTGCATGAGCATTCCGAACGTATTCCTTACTTTGAAGCTCTACAATGTTTACTTGATGCTGATGCTTTAATTGTTCCAGGTTCTAATGATCCGAGTTATACTGCTTCCAAAATATATCCTTATATTCTGGCGGGAAAACCTTTATTAGCAATCTTCCATGAAAAAAGTAGTGTAGTTAATGTGCTAAAAAATACTAAAGCTGGCACTGTGGTTACTTTTGGGACAAAGGCAGAAATTGAGCAAGTAGCTGATGCGATCGCAACTAATTGGTTGAAATCGCCACCACCAACCCCTGAGATTAACTGGGAAGCCTTGAAAGAATATACAGCTAAAGAAATGACTTGTCGGCTGTGTGACATTTTTGATCGTGTTAATTTTTCTGCTAGCGGGGTTTAACCATGATGTATCCAGAGGTAGGATTAGTCTCCCAGAAGTTAATAACAAAATATGCCCGTCAAGCTGCCCGTCAAGAAAGAAAAAAATTACTCAAGACGTTTTGGCTAGTAGTTATTTTATTTTTATTTCTTGAAGCTTTAATTAGCAAAACACCTTATTTTTCTAGCTTTTTAGGAGCTTATTTAATTACCTTCGCTGCGTTTCTTCCTAGCTATTTATGGTGTTCAGGTAAAGCTTTAGGTTTCCCGATTTTTCCCATTTATGCACTGACCTATCTTTGGACACACGCTATTCCACTTTTAAATAATACTCAAACTGTTACATTTGCCAGAAGTATAGGGGGATTTACTAACTCAGCAGACGGACAATTTCTGGCAAGTACTACTACAGCAGGTTTTCTATGTCTAGGAACATTCGTTTGGTTACAGTTTGTTAAAACTGCTAGCAAACCTCCTAAAATTTTTCGCGCATTCAATGGCAAAAAAGGAGAATTATTCTTTTTCTTTGGCATAACTTTCGATATCATTTTTAATATGGCACGGATAGGGGGCTGGTTAAATTTAGGTAAATTTTACCCGATCATTACTGGCATTAGTATAGGACTTAGTACATTATCAATTTTTGTTCTGTCTTATCGATTTGGTGCTAAAGAGATATCTAAAAGCAAGGCAAATTTATTTTTAATTTTATTTATTAGTTTGTGCTTAATTAATGCTTTGAATTTTGCTTTAGTAGGTTCATTGGCTATGATATTACTGTCAATATTAGCATATATTGCTAGTAGCCAAAAACTTCCTTGGAAAGTTATAATTATAGCTTTTTTGTGTTTTAGTTTATTGCACTTTGGCAAAGGTGATATGCGTGCTAAGTATTGGTGGGGAAACAGAAATCCGTATTTTCAGCCTTCTGCTTATCCAGCTTTGTATGAAGAATGGATAGGTTACTCCTTTAAAAATTTTCAGCAGTATGTATCAACTTCAGATCAACCTAAAACAGCAAACAGTAGACAATCACTTGTAGATAGAGGTGGCTTAATTCAATTATTAGTATTGGTTCAAGAAAAAACACCTAAAGATTTACCATATTTAAATGGCTCTACTTATGCAACTATTCCTAAGTTATTACTTCCCCGATTTTTAAATGCTAAAAAAATTGCCAGCCATGAAGGAACTTTTATATTAAGTATTTACTATGGCTTGCAAACTCGCGCCGATACTCTAACTACTACAATTGGCTGGGGTTTGCTTAATGAAGCTTACGCTAACTTTGGGTTTTTAGGGTGTACATTACTAGCAGTTGTTGTCGGCTCAATTTATGGGCAAGCTACACGCTGGAGTATGCACACACCACTTTTAGCCGCGCGTTCTTTATTTAGTGTTGTATTGTTGAGTTTTGCCTTTCAAACTGAGTATATTTCGGGTGTATACGTTTCTTCACTCTTTCAAGCGACGGGGGTATTAGTAGTAATTACTTTTGTTTTCATGGAAAATCAAAGAAATCAAGAATCCCAGGTTGTAGTAGCTGGTTATGATTATCAAAACAATTAAGCTAGTGGAAATACAGCAGATTTTAAAGTGAAGTACAGAATTACCCCACCCGCGAGTTCGGGGAGGGTTGGGGAGGGGTGTACTACATCTAGATGCAAATTATTATAGAAATATTTTTATGCAAAAAATAGCAATTATTACCTCTCATCCAATTCAATATTATGCGCCTTGGTTTCGCTATCTCAGGATGACAGCTAATTTTGCTATAAAAGTTTTTTATCTTTGGGATTTTGGTATTACTGAGCAAGTAGATAGTGGTTTTTTACAAACTATCCGTTGGGATATTCCACTGCTAGCTGGATATGACTATGAGTTTGTACCAAATGTTAGTGCTAATCCAGGGACTCATCACTTTTGGGGCTTGCAAAATCCTACGCTTTTAGAAAGAATTAATAATTATCAACCGGATGCTGTTCTACTTTTAAGTTATAACTACGCCAGTATTTATAATTTTATCTGGAAGTGGAATAATAAAAAAGCTCCTCTGTTGTTTCGAGGTGACTCTCATCGGTTGCTGAAACGTACAGGTATTAAGGAGTGGGCGCGACGAATTTTTATATCATTGATTTATCAAAAATTTTCAGCTTTTCTATATGTAGGTAAAGCTAATTATGGTTATTTTAAAGAGCATGGTGTTTCGCCAGAAAAGTTGTTTTTTGCTCCTCATGCAGTAGATAATGAGCGTTTTTTTGCCTCTTTTGAGACAGCTAAAATTGATACTATTACTTGGAAGCAAGAATTAGGAATTCCAGAAAATCATGGGGTTATTTTATTTGCTGGAAAATTTGAAGATAAAAAACGACCATTAGATTTACTGCAAGCATTTTTGCAAGCAAATCTTTATGAGGTATCGCTACTTTTTGTCGGTACAGGACATTTAGAAAAGCAATTGCGGCAACTTTCAGTAAGTCATCCTCAGATTAAGTTTGCTTCTTTTCAAAATCAAACGCTAATGCCTCGGACTTACGCTGTAGCTGATTTAGTTGTATTACCTAGTTATGGGTATGAGGAAACTTGGGGACTTGCTATTAATGAGGCAATGTGTATGTCTCGTGCTGTGGTTGCTAGTACTCATGTGGGATGTGTACAAGATTTGATTCAACCTTACCGCAATGGGTTGGTATTTACAGCAGGTGATGTGTCGGCGCTTGCTGCTACTCTTAAAGAAGCTTTTTCAGATAGGGAACGATTAAGAAAATGGGGAGAAGAAAGCCGCAAAATTATAGATAATTATAGTTATACTCAGACTACTGAGGGGTTAAAACAAGCTTTAAAATGTTTGAGTTGAATTAAAATAAATTAAGTTAAAACTAGGAAGATGTAAAACTTATCCTGGTTAGACCTATTGCCAATATCAGTTATTACATCTGTGTTTATTTGTGGTTAATTATATAAAATTTGATTTATGCAAAAAGTAGATTGTATAAATTGTATTTTTTTAACGCCGAGGGCGCAGAGGTAAGCAAAAATAGGTTATTAAATGTTTATGGATAAAAAATTAACTGATATGCTTCATTTTTATTTATGGTTTCCAGAATTATTTTGTTCTACTGGCGGTATTCAAACTTATTCTAATTTTTTATTTAAAGCTTTTCAAAAAATTAATCCTAATTTTAAGTATGAAGTATTTTTAAAGAATGATGCCGCGCTAGAAAGCATTAAGGAAAAAGCGAATATAAAATGGCATTTTACTGGAGATTGGCAAGGATTTTTCCGTACTGTAGTTTTCGCGAGCCAAGTTATCGGACATGGAATTTACCAGCGCCCTGATTTAGTTATATCTAGTCATTTAAATTTTACTGTTGCTGCTTATTGGTTAAAAAAAATTGCTGGTGTTCCCTATTGGGCGGTTGCTCATGGTGTGGAAGCTTGGAATATTGAAAATCAGGGTTTAAAAAAAGCTTTGCAAGATGCAGATCAGATTTTAGCTGTTAGTAATTATACACGCGACCGCCTTCTCAAAGAACAAAATATCGACCCCAGCAAAATAGTTATTTTACCAAACACTTTTGATGCAGAGCGCTTTAAAATTAATCCTAAGCCTAAACAGCTATTAAAACGTTATGGATTAACGCTTGATCAATCTATAATTTTAACAGTAGCGAGATTAGCAAGTAGTGAAGCTTACAAAGGATATGACAAAATTTTGCAAGCTTTACCTGAGATTCGTACTAAAATTCCTAATGTTCACTATATCTTAGTTGGTAAGGGTAGCGATCGCACTCGTATTGAAACATTAATTACAGAACTTGATTTGCAAGACTGTGTAACATTAGCAGGATTTGTACCAGATGAGGAACTCTGCGATCATTACAATCTCTGTGATGTGTTTGCTATGCCAAGCTTGGGCGAAGGTTTTGGGATTGTATACCTGGAAGCATTAGCTTGTGGAAAGCCAACTTTAGGGGGAAATCAGGATGGCGCAATAGACGCTTTGTGTAATGGTGAGTTGGGGGTTTTGGTTAATCCAGATGATATTGAAGATATCGCACAATCTTTGATTCAAATTTTGCAAGGTAGTTATCCAAATCCTCTAATTTATCAACCGGAAGTTTTACGACAAAAAATAATTGATTATTTTGGCTTTGACCGTTTTGAAGAAACGCTTGCAAATTATTTAAATGAATGGATATTAAGCAGTAATAGCAAAAAATAACACGGTTTTTATCATTATATGATTAGTTTAAGTGAAAAACGATAAATACAAAAAAGAGCGGATATGATAATTGTTAATTGTTAATTGTTAATTGTCTATGTGTGGAATTGCTGGGATATTAACTGAGAGTGATTATCAAGATTCTCTACCAAATTTGATTGAGAGAATGCAAGGTGCTTTGCAGCATCGAGGGCCAGATGATCGGGGGATATATATATCAGGCGATCGCCAAATTGCTTTGGCACATACCCGTCTTTCTATTCTGGATCTTAGTCCAGCAGGACATCAACCCATGTCTACGGCTGATGGGCGTTTTTGGATTACTTTTAATGGTGAAATTTATAATTTTAGAGAGTTAAGAAGTAATTTAATTGCCCAAGGAGAAAACTTTTTATCTCAAACTGATACTGAGGTAATTCTAAAACTTTATCAGCGCCTTGGTGTTGATTGTGTACAGCATTTGCGCGGAATGTTTGCTTTTGCTATTTGGGATGATTTAGAAAAAACTTGCTTTATTGCCCGCGATCATCTCGGAATTAAACCTTTATATTATTGGCAATCCAATTCTACTTTAGTGTTTGCTTCAGAATTACGAACTGTTTTAGCTTCGTCATTGCCTAGTATTAATCTCAGTAGTTCTGGATTATACGGATATTTAGTTAGCGGTTCTGTACCGGAACCAGATACCTTAATTGAAGGGATACATTGTCTAGAAGCAGGTCATTATCTCTACTGGAAAGCGGGGAATTTAACTCAACAGCGTTACTGGCAAATTAACTTTACCTCAGAAAATATTTCTCCTGCGGAAGCTAAAGAAAAAGTCCGCGCTGCTTTAATTGATTCAATTCAACATCATTTTATTAGTGATGTTCCTGTGGGTGTATTTCTTAGTGGCGGAATTGACTCAACCGCAGTGGTGGCGCTAGCTAGTCAAACTCAAACTGAACAACTGCGGACTTATTCGATTGCTTTTGAAGAAAATGAATGGAATGAAGGTGAAATTGCTCAAAAAGTTGCCAATACATTCGATACTGAACATACAGAATATAAAATTACAGCATCATTAGGTCGAGAATTATTAACAAAGTTTTTGGATTCAATTGATCAACCTAGTATTGATGGCTTCAATACTTTCTGTGTTTCTCAAATTACCCGCCAGCATGGTACAAAAGTTGCGCTATCTGGGTTGGGTGGAGATGAATTATTTGGGGGATATAAATCTTTTCAACAAGTACCGCGTATGGTGCGGTTGCATCAACAACTTCAGGCGATTAAACCAATAACTTTTGGTATTGGGAAAGGTTTAGAGTATTGGGGAAAATCAGCTAAGTTGAAACGCTTGGGTGATTTTTTACAGCAAAAGCCTAATTCAGTTAGCGCGTACCGCAGTTTTCGTGGTATTTTTTCGCATAGTGAAGCTTGTGCGATAGCGCAAGCGCTGACTTGTCAGTTCGCATCTCGATACCTCAAGACAGATACAGTTTTACCAACTAGGCAAAACTTGAGTCAATTTGAGCCTCAACCTTCTATAGAAGACGAGGTAAGTCTACTGGAAATTAGCTGCTATATGCGAAATCAACTGCTGCGAGATAGCGATGTTATGAGTATGGCATGGGGTTTAGAGGTGCGCGTCCCTTTGGTAGATAAAGGTTTGCTAGAAGCAATTTCTTCTATTCCAAGCGACATTCGTCTAGCTTCTGGAAAGCAACTATTAGTGCAAGCTGTTCCTGAGTTACCTAGTTGGATTGTTAATCGTCCTAAAAAAGGCTTCTTTTTCCCATATCAACAATGGTTAGATCAAGAATGGCGTGATTATTTTCCTGAAATTAATCTGGATAAAAATATACCCCTCCAGCCTTGGTATCGTCGTTGGAATTTAGCTATTCTGCAACATTGGTTGGAGAAAGTAAGCCGATGAAAGTGCTTCATATTATACCCTCAGTTGCACCAGTACGCGGTGGCCCTAGCCAAGCAGTTTTAGCAATGGTAAAATCATTGCGCGAACAAGGTATTGATGCAGAAATTGCTACAACTAATGATAACGGTGCTGATTTATTAAATGTCCCACTGCACCAATTAATTGAGTATCAGAAAGTTCCAGTGCAGTTTTTTCCTCGGTTTTCACCAGCTATTTCAGCAGTGCGAGAATTTGCTTTTTCTGGTGATTTAACTCAATGGTTGTGGCAACATATTGACGATTATCAGCTTTTACATATCCACGCCATTTTTTCTTATGCGTCTACAATGGCAATGGCGATCGCACGTTTAAAACATATTCCTTATATTGTCCGTCCTATTGGGCAATTGTGTGAATGGTCATTGCAGCAAAGCGCCCAGAAAAAACAAATTTACTTAAATCTTATAGAACACGCCAACATAGATCATAGTCAAGCATTACACTTCACTTCTGAACAAGAAAAGCAAGAAACATCTCAACTTTGTTTTAAAGCGCCTAATTTTATTTTACCACTTGGTCTTTCCGTACCAGCGCAATTACCATCAGCACGTCAAAAATTACGCAAACTACTAAAAATTGCAGATAATCAACCTGTAATTTTATTTATGTCTCGTTTGCACCCAAAAAAAGGTTTAAATTATCTCATTCCTGCTTTAGCAAAATTAACTAATCTTCCTTTTACTTTTGTACTTGCTGGTAGTGGAGATACCGAATATGAAACAGAGATTGATAGCCTTTTGCAATCAACTGGTATGCAGCAACACACCTATCGCTGCGGGTTTGTTAGTGGTGAAATGAAACAATTATTACTCCAAGGTGCGGATATATTTGCTCTTACTTCCCACTCAGAAAACTTCGGTATTGCAGTTTTAGAAGCCTTAGCAGCAGGTTTACCTGTAATTGTTACCCCTGGCGTAGCATTAGCTTCTGTCATAAAAAAACATCAGCTTGGTTATGTAACTGAGTTGGATGAAGATAAAATAGCATCTGCTATCCAAAGCTTACTTAGCGATCAAAATGTGGTAAAACAGATGAGCGATCGCGCTCGTCAACTTATCCTAGAAGAATATACTTGGGAGCAGATTGCAGGTAAACTAATTGCAGTTTATAGCGCGATTATTAACAAACAGCAAATCATTTAAAATATCTTATGATTCCTCCCATCCTCAAACGTACTTTTTATTCCTTATTTCGTTACCCCATGCGTACTAATGCGTGGGTGTACAAAAATTTTCGCTCTCCAAAAGAAGGTTTAAAAGTACATTTAGGCCCTGGACAAGGAAATTATATTAATGGATGGTTGAATGTAGATGCAAACTTTATCAGCGCCAAAATAGATTTATGGGCTAATCTTTTAGATCCTTTACCATTTCGTGATAATTCCGTTGAGATATTTTATTCCCATCATGTTATAGAACATTTACCAGAATCATACCTTCCCACACACTTTGAACAAATGTTTAAAGCACTACGTTCTGGTGGAGGAATACGAGTAGGCGCACCTCACGCAGGAAACGCATATCGCAAATATACAGAAGGAGATATAGCTTGGTTTAGTAGTGATTTCCCTTACAACAGAAGTAGTATAGGCGGAAGATTAGCCAACTTTATTTTTTGTGATGGAGAACACTTAACAGCCTTAGATGAAACATATCTCACCGAAATAGCTAAAAATGCTGGATTTATTGATATCAGTTTTAAACTTCCCACCAAAGAATCAGACCTAGTAGGAGAAGAAATTCTTTCCAAAGAAAACGAGACAGATTTTTCATATCCCCACACAATCATTATGGAAGCTAGAAAACCTATCTAAATAAAAACTCCTTACTAAATTCCATAACTTAATTCTTCCCTTTGCGTCCTCTGCGCTAACCTCTGCGTCCTTTGCGTAAAAAAAAATCATGCTAGAGGAAATAACCCCCTTAATACTAACCTTCAACGAATCTCCTAATATAGATCGTACTCTCCAACAACTAACTTGGGCAAAAAGAATAGTAGTAATTGATAGCTACAGTAACGACGAAACATTAGAAATTCTCAAATCTTACCCACAAGTAGAAATATTTCAGCGCCCATTTGATACACACGGCAATCAATGGAACTACGGACTACAAAAAATTAACTCCGAGTGGGTACTATCATTAGATGCAGATTATGTAGTAACTGATCAATTAATAGCTGAAATTAAAGCTTTACAGCAGGAAAACCGATTAGATAGCTATAAAATCAAGTTTAAATATTGCGTTTTTGGAAAACCACTGCGAGGTACACTCTTACCACCTCGCGAAGCACTATTTAGAAGAGAAAAATCTATATATATAGATGATGGACATACCCAGCTACTAAAAGTTAATGGTAAATCTGGTATGCTAAATTCCTACATCTATCATGATGATCGTAAATCCCTAAGTAGATGGTTATGGGCGCAAGACCGCTATTTAATTATAGAAGCGAAAAAAATACTGGAAACGCCCAATGAGGAATTGAGTTTAGGCGATCGCATTCGTAAACAAAAAATTCTCGCCCCCCTAGTAATTTTGATTTACTGCTTAATCCTTAACAAAGGTATCCTAGATGGGTGGGAAGGCATATATTATGCTTGGCAACGCGCTTTAGCAGAAATTTTGTTATCAATTAGGTTAATAGAGCATGAAAAATTGCGCTCAAAATAGTAAATTCTAATACTTATTGATTTTTTGAGAGCCTATCAAGTGCGATCGCATTAAGATACTAAAACAGAATGCTTGCAGTCTAGCTGATGAAAACTTCATGAATATCCTTGGAATTAACGCTTATCACGGTGATGCCTCAGCTAGTCTGATTCAAAATGGTCAGTTGGTGGCGGCTGTTGAAGAAGAACGCTTTACTAGAGTTAAGCATTGGGCTGGTTTCCCTGCTGAGTCAATTCGTTATTGCTTAGAAGTCGGTGGCATTACTCCCCAAGAAATTGATCACGTTGCTGTCTCTTTCAACCCCAAAGCTAATGTCAACCGCAAGCTGCTATTTACACTGCAACAGCGTCCTTCTATCAAGTCACTATTAGATCGCTTCAATAAACAGAGTAAGTCAGCTAGTATCAAAGATAATCTTGCTGATGCTTGTCGGTGTCAACCAGATCAAATTCGTGCCACCATTCATCCCTTAGAACACCATACAACCCATCTTGCCAGTACTTTCTTCCTGTCAGAGTTTGATGAAGCGGCAATCATATCAATTGATGGCATGGGAGATTTTGTCAGCACGCTACCTGCTAGCGGACGTGGTAATCAACTAAAATATTTTTCGCGTACTTATTTTCCCCACTCTTTGGGCTATCTCTACAACGCCATCACCCTTTACTTAGGTTTCCCTGCTTATGGGGATGAGTACAAAGTTATGGGATTAGCACCTTATGGAGAACCTGAATACTTAGAAGCTTTTCGTAAAATCGTCTATCCCAAGGATGATTCATTTGAACTAAACCTGGAATACTTTACCCACCACATCCAAGGAATTGCGATGAATTGGGAAGACGGCGCACCTAGTGTGCAACCTTTCCATAGTCCAGAATTAGAAAAATTGCTAGGTTCAAAGCGTGAACCGAGGTCAGAAGTAACTCAAAAACACCAAAATATTGCTGCTTCCCTACAAGCTGTTACAGAAGAAATTATCTTTCACCTGCTTAACCGCCTGCATGACAACTTCAAGAGTGAGAATTTGTGTTTAGCTGGTGGGGTGGCGATGAATTCTGTCGCTAATGGCAAAATCACGCAAAATACACCTTTCCGTAATATCTACATTCCTGCTGGTGCGGCTGATAATGGCACATCATTTGGTGCTGCTTTCTATGTTTGGCATCAAATTTTAAATCAACCTAGAAAGTTTGTACTCAATCATGCTTACTGGGGTTCAGAATTTTCTGATGATGAATGTTTGACTGCTTGGAAAGCGCATAACGTGCAACCACAATACCGAGAACCAGAAGCGCTAATTAATCATGTTGTTGATGCCTTATGTGATGGTAAGGTTGTGGGGTGGTTTCAAGGAAGGATGGAGTTTGGTGCGAGGGCGTTGGGGAACCGTTCACTATTGGCTGATCCCCGTCGTGAGGATATGCGTGATATTATCAATCTCAAAATTAAGTTTCGCGAAAAGTTCCGCCCGTTTGCCCCAAGCGTGTTAGAAGAATCTGTCGGGAACTATTTCGAGATAGATGATTCTGTACCTTTTATGGAGAAAGTATTTAAGGTACGTCCTGAAGTGCGATCGCAAATTCCTGCTGTCACCCATGTAGACGGTACAGGTAGGCTACAAAGTGTCAGCCGTAAAACTAATCCTCTCTATTGGGAATTGATTCAAGGTTTTGCCAATCGTACTGGTGTGCCAATTTTATTGAACACATCTTTAAATGAAAATGAGCCAATAGTTCGGACTCCCGAAGAAGCTATTCAATGTTTTCTTCGTACTAAAATGGATGCGCTAGTATTAGGTTCTTATTATGTAGAGCGCAGCGATTTACAGTTAGAGTAGTATAAATTGATCTGATTTGAGACCCAGCTATACAGAATTACTCTTTGTAATTTCCGCCACTATACTCTTACTCTTTATATATAACGGTGGTTGGGGCAAAAGCATTTTGCTGCTGTTTCATAACAGCAGCATTAATTCTGTATAATTGGGTGAAAAACTGCTAGCGATTTGCTGATTTGTAATTCTGGCAATCTAAATTTCAGGTAAGATATTGGCATGATTTGGCTGATTTTTATATATAACAGCCCAAAGTAAAATATATCTTTTAATTTTAATTAAATGTGTTTTGTTATACATTTTTCCTGATTTAGTCGGTCTTTAGATATATATAATTTGGCTTAAAACATGATATAGTTTTTTTGCTTTATATTTTATTTAAATATCTTGAGTAGTAAAGGTGGTACTTGAAGGTAGTTCACAATGCTGGATAAAAGTAGATAAATGTATCAAAGATAAATCTAACTTTGACAAAACTAATTAGCTGCGCGATCAAAGCAAATTTTGATAAGATTTTAACTCAGCCAAACAAAATTGTCTGCCAAACAGACCTAACTCAAAGCTGATTGCATTCGTCGCATTGATATCAACCCTGTAGTGAGTAGTGAGGTGGCATGAGGAACGGGAACATAGCGGCAGGACAAAAAAATGTCAAACTGTCTATCATCACCCAATTTTATCCCCCTGACTATGCAGCAACGGGGCAACTAATTGAAGAGTTAGCTGTTCAGTTAGGAAAACTCGGCTTGTTGGTGCAAGTTTTTACAGGGCAACCTGGTTACGCTTTTCACAAAAAATCTGCGCCAGCAAGGGAGGATTTCGATCAGCTTCAAGTCAGGCGATCGCGCAGCAGTCAAATTTGGCCTCAGCGCATTTCTGGTAAAGCAGTCAACGGACTACTATTTTGCATTCGTTCCGCACTGCATTTGCTGAGAACACGCGGTCGTGGTGATGTCTTACTTTTGACGACAGCGCCGCCATTTTTGCCAATTATCGGTTATTTTGCCAATCTCTTGTTTGGTCTACCCTATGTTTGTTTGCTGTATGACGTATATCCCGATGTCGCCGTCGAGTTAAAAGTTGTACCTGCGAATCACTTGTCAGTGCGTCTGTGGGATTTCCTTAACCGTTGCAGTTGGAGAAAAGCTAAAAAAATTATCGTTCTTAGCTCTACGATGAAAGAACGGATAGTAGCCAAATGCCCAGAAGTTGCCGATAAAATTACAGTTATTCAAAATTGGGCTAATCCAAATTGGATTGTACCGATTGCCAAGGAAAATAATTGGTTTGCTAAAGAGTTTAACTTAGTTGAGCCTTTCACGGTGTTATACTCTGGCAACATGGGTCGCTGCCATGACATGGATACAATCATGGAAGCCGCGAAACTTCTCAAGGATGAACCCATTAAGTTTGTGTTTATTGGCAGTGGTGCAAAACGTCAAGATTGTATCGATCAAGTTAAGGCTTGGGGCTTGAATTGTCAATTTTTGCCCTACCAAAATAAACAAGATTTGCCTTATTCCCTAACCGCTTGCGATTTATCCTTAGTTAGCGTTAGTCCAGGGATGGAAGGGTTAGTAGTTCCTAGTAAGCTTTATGCTGCTTTAGCCACAGGACGACCTGTAGGTGTAATCTGTGAAAAACATTCATATTTGCGTGAGTTAATTGCTGATGCTAACTGTGGCGCGGCTGTAGATAATGGTGATGCTGTTGCTTTAGCTGAGTTTATTCGACGATTAGCCGCAGATAGCAAATTAGCTAAGAAAATGGGCAAAGCAGGTCGTCGTTACCTAGAGTCTTATTTAACACCAGAAATTATTGCCAAACAATACTCAAAGGTATTTTATCAAGCGGTTTTAGATGAGTTTCCAGAACCAGATTTCCCAACTGTTACAAAAACAGTACCAGTGCGTTCTAAAAGTTTAACAACTTTGGTGAGTGCATTTAAGCGTCATCAGGATTAAGCTTCATCATTTCCCAAGTGGTATAAGTACCGATAGGACTCCAAATAACATAAGGGAGTAGTAATAAGGATGCCCAACCGGAGATAGGGAAGACAACTAATAACAGAATCAGTCCTAAAATAGAGCCGATACCACCTACAATTGTGCCAGCTTTCAGGCTACGCAATCTCAGCATTACAGGGTTATAAGCAACGATCGCAATTTCTACTAGCAGATAGAATGCCATTAATAACCAGGTTTTGGTGCTACCTGGGTCGCGTGTCCAGACAATATAAGCTGACCAAGCACCACAAATAAATACTACTGTCCAAATAATCGGGATAGCAGGTTCAAAAACTAGCCATCTGGGGCGTTGTAAGCGTTTGAACCATCTAACATCATCAGGAGTAATAATGTTACTCCCCATTGCTACTAATAATGTTACGCCCCCGATTACCATCCAGGGTTTAATAATCATGCTTTTACCCTTATTGCCAGTATGCAGCGATTTTGTCAGGTTAAGGGATAGGTTGTAATCAATCGTGAGTGAGAGCGATCGCTTATCTATAGATATATTCGTAGAATTATCTTGATTATCCTTATACTAATTTACCCTGAAAATACTACACATCCTGTAAAGGGCGGGTTTTGAAAAGTTATCTGAAGACGAATAGGGTTATCTGTCAACCCGCCCCTACAAGTCAATCTGTTTTTATTTCTTCTCTTACCCAAGTTCTAAATAAGCGTAATAAAGCAATTTCTCCTATTGTTTTACTTTGTTCAAGAAATTTAGCTATTTCTGCCGCAGATACAAAAGAAAATGCCAAGCTAAAATCACGCTCAATATATTCTCCTGAAACTAACTGATAAAACTTTAAAACACGCCCGTTATATATCCATAATTCGGGAACACCTATCGCCGAGTAAATTCCCAGCTTATTAACAGAAGTGCTAGTAATATCAATTTCAATTACTAAATCTGGCGGTGGTGCAGTTTCTAAATCTAGTTCTTGTCTACCTCTAACTGCTGGTTCATTTTGGATGTAATAGCAATTGTCGGGTTCTATGCCTTTTTTTAACTCTTTTTCTTTGAGAGTCATGGAGCCAGCACTTTTGATTTCAATATTTAGTTCATCAGCTAATGTAAAAATAAAACGACCTAATTGGATATTAGGGTTTTCATGCTCATAAAGAGGAGTCATAATTTCTAGCGTACCGTTATCATAAGCGAAACGATAACCTCTGCGATCGCCTGTCTCCTTAAGTAATCTTTCAAAGGTTTCCCAGGATATATTTTCTAGTACGGTTCTTTGTTCTGCTGGAGTTGAGGTGGTAATCATCTTAAAATTTATTTCCAGTGATAAGTTTGATTAATTTTATTATAATAATTAACAATGGAATTTTTAAAAATATCCAATAATTGTTAAAATAAGTAAAGTGAATGCACATTATTAGCCGTAAAAGATTGTTAACATTTTGTCAGCAACACGCTGATGCTTTTACTCCTATTGATGACTGGTTTAGAACTGCTAAGGCAGCTAATTGGGAAAATTTCAATGATGTTAGGCAAATTTATCCCAGTGCTGATGCGGTTGGCAACTTTACTGTTTTTAATATTAAAGGTAATGACTATCGGCTTGTAGTTAGTATTAATTATGAAATTCAAATAATTTTTATTAAATATGTATTAACACACTCTGAATACAATAAGGAAAAATGGAAAAATGACCCTTACTTTTGATAAAGATGTTTATGGTAAATTACTGGCTGAAGTCCAACCAAAAGTAATTACCAGCGAAGAGGAAAACGAAATATATCTTGAGATAGTAGAAAAGTTGATGGCTTGCAAAAATCGTACTTTAGAACAAAATGCTCTTTTGAAGCTTTTAGTTACTTTGATAGAGGATTTTGAGGAGCAACATTATCAGCTTCATCCCGAATAATAGCACCAACACCTTGAAAGGTGCGGCTATACAAACCAAGTCTGCCTGCGCGGACTAAAGAGGCGTTGCAAGATAGGAGTAGTAATGGAATACACTGTAATTATTGAGAAAGGAAAAACGAGTTACGGCGCTTATGTACCTGATTTACCTGGTTGTGTAGCTGTTGGTGAAACATTAAAAGAGGTGAAAACTCTCATTCAGAAAGCTATTGAATTTCACATTGAAGGAATGAGGGAAGATGGTATTTTTATCCCTGAACCAACAACTATTTGTGAGTATGTGAAAGCGAGTTAGAAAGTGTCAGCATTAGCTTTAGTGCCAACACTTATAATTTATAGCAATTTTCCGTAATATAGGTTTGTATATTAATGAAAAATCTTCTTGTAACTCTGTTGGTAAAGCTGGTAAATCCTCATCATTAACTTTCGGATGAACTTTCAAAAGATAATTGGATTTTGTAGCCACGTTCTTCCAAGCGTTTGTTGATTGCGTCTACGTTAATTTCTTGTCCAATTTGACCATCGGTTATTGTTTCGACACTTTCCCATAATTCCACATCTTCGCTAGTGGGTGCTTGTTTATCTTCAGTTGAGGAAAAGCTGTGAGAAGATGTTTCCATTGGGATTAGGAGTCCCTGCTGTGAAGCTTTGATGATGCGATCCAATAAATCTTGGTGTGCTTTGCTGTCAGCTGGTGCTACGTCAATTTCCAGGCGTAGTTTCTCTAGCAGCCCATTTAATTCTATAATTACAGCGTTGAGGGGATGCTGAGTCGTTTTTTCTGTTTGTGAGGGGCTGAGTGTTGACATGATTTTATCCCTCTTAGTTTTATTCTTATCGCTATTTTAACTCGTTAAATATTCTTTGCCAAATAGGTTTAAAGCATTAGTAATAGTGCGATAACTGATGAGTTCTCCTGTTATATCCTTAATTGCTTCAGATACCTGACGAGAACTTAATTCTCTAATTTCAGGATAATTTAGATAAGCTTTTACAACTTTTTCAATTTTATATGGAATTTTAATTTTATTTATATCCATCTTTTCAATTGGTTGAAAAGTCGTTATTACCTGCCAATACTCACATACATTTTCGATAGCTAATTTACTAGAGGTTTCTGGTTCACCTATTAAATGAAGTCTTTTTATATGGTTTCTATATAAATAAGAATAAGCCAAAAGTTGACCTAAAGCTGATTTCCAATGATAGAAAGGTTTGACTTCTATCAGTTCATGTTCAGTCAAAATATCTATTTTGCCAATTTTAGATTCACTGACTTTAACTTCTACTTCAATGCGTCCTTGTAATTTATTACATAAAAGATCACGGTAATATTTTTCCGGTGCTGGTTTTTTCATACAGCTAATTTGGTTAAGTAGAGTGGGTATAACCACTCTACAATAAATTTTCAACCAAAAATGCTGCCGAAAAACTCAACTGCTTCCTTTAAAGAAGCAATGAAAACATCAATTTCTTCACGGGTATTGTAGAAATACAAACTCGCTCTTGCTGTAGACTGCGCTTTCAAATAACGATGTAATGGTTGTGTACAATGATGCCCTGCGCGAATCGCTACACCTGCTTGATCTAATATTGTTGATAAGTCGTGTGGATGGACATCTCCAGCCGTAAATGATGCAAGTGCGGCTCTACCTTTGTTAGGTTGTGGGCCATAAGTTCTGATTTCAGGAATTGTTGCTAGTTGCTCAAACAGATAAGCTGTTAATTGATCTTCGTAGGCGTGAATTTTATCCATGCCGATATTAGTAAGATAATCTACTGCTGCACCCAGTGCGATCGCTTCCGCAATTGCTGGTGTTCCTGCTTCAAATTTATGGGGTAAATCTGCATAGGTAGAATGATCCAAAAATACATCTGCAATCATCTCACCACCACCCATAAATGGAGGCATTGCTCGCAGTATTTCTAATTTGCCATACAAGAAACCAATTCCCGTAGGGCCACACATTTTATGCCCAGATGCAACTAACCAATCACAATCAATATCTTGGACATCAAGGGGTAAATGTGGCGCACTTTGGCAAGCGTCGATTAATATTTTAGCACCGTAATGATGTGCGATCGCACTTATCTCTTTAACTGGATTAATACAACCTAATGTATTAGAAACATGAACAACCGAAACCAACTTGGTTTTATCTGTAATTAAATTCTTGAATTGTTCCAGATCAAATTCTTCATCTGCTGTTAATTCAACAAATTTTAAAACTGCTCCTGTTTTTTGGGCGACAAGTTGCCAGGGAACTAAATTACTATGGTGTTCCATGACAGTGAGGATTACTTCATCCCCCCGTTGCAAATTAGTTAATCCCCAAGAATAAGCTACTAAGTTAATTGCTTCGGAAGCATTACGCGCAAAGACAATTTCTTGTGGGGAAGCAGCATTAATAAACTTGGCAATTTTTACTCGTGAACCTTCATAAGCGTCTGTGGCTTTTGCGCTTAAGGTATGTACCCCACGATGGACATTAGAATTATATTGCTCGTAGTAGTCCCGTATTTTATTTAGGACAAATAAGGGTTTTTGAGATGTAGCTGCATTGTCTAGGTAAACTAAGGGTTTGCCGTTGACTTCTTGGTGCAAGATGGGGAAGTCGGCACGAACTTGATCAGCAATGGTTTTTTCTTGGGTGAATGTCATAATATATAGTGAAAGGTAGAAGATTTAGAGGCTTTTGTTAGAATTTATTCGCTTTGTTGCAAGGATTTTTTTTGACCGCAGATGTAAGCAGATGAACGCAGATGTTAGATAGGATTTAACTGTTTTTGCTAAAGATTTATTGATTTTTTGTTAGTCGCGCAGGCGGACTTGGTTTGTATAGCCCCACCCTGAAGGGTGTGGGCATATTCTAGGG
Organism: Oculatellaceae cyanobacterium; assembly: GCA_036702875.1. Taxonomy (GTDB): domain Bacteria; phylum Cyanobacteriota; class Cyanobacteriia; order Cyanobacteriales; family PCC-9333; genus Crinalium. Next base: position 74,246 of record DATNQB010000059.1, read on the forward strand.
CATTATCTAACGATTTGTGTCAGTCTTTCTCGCACAGATGCAACGGGAATTTGATCGATTATTTCGATAGCAAAAGCATTAATCAGCAGAGTACGGGCGCTATTAGCATCAATGCCACGACTTTGCAGATAGAATATTTCATCATCTTCCAATTGACTAACTGTTGCACCGTGACTACATTTGACATTATCAGCAGTGATTTCCAGTTGTGGCTTAGTATCCACACGCGCTTTGGAAGATAGCAGTAAGTTACGATTCAACTGTCCTGCATTAGTTAACTGTGCTGGTTTGGGAACAAACACTTTACCATTAAACACTGCATGAGCGCGATCGCCCACAACACATTTATGCAATTGATTACTAATACCATAAGGATGATTAAGTGCGATCGCACTATGAGTATCACCTATTTGTGAACCCGCAATCATTGTCAATCCATTCAGCGTTGTTTCAGTTGCTTCACCAGTCTGAAACACTTCTAAATTATGCCGTGACAACTGCCCACCAAAACTGACAGCATGACAAGCATAATGGCTATTTCTGGCTTGTGCGATCGCACTCTTCCCAATATGAAAAGCTTCTTTACTCTCCTGCTGAACCCTAATGTGGCTTACTTGAGCATTTTCTCCTACCCAAACTTCCGTCACCGAATTAGTCAGGTTGGGGACTGGGTACTGGTGACTGGTGACTGGGTAAGAAATATATTCTTCAATCAGCGTAACCGTGCTACCAGCTTCAGCTACTACTAAACAGCGTGGCTGAGAAATAGTTGCTGCTTCACCCGTAACAGAGATAAATAGCAGATGAATAGGCGTTTCTACAACCAAATTTTGGGGAACGTATACTACTGCGGCATCAGTCAAACTAGCAGTATTTAAAGCAGTAAAAACCTCTTGCCCCCCTTGTTGCTTACCCAAATAATTCTCTAGTTGCGGAATATTTGCAGCTAATAAATTACCTACAAATAAACCTTCTGGAAGATTAGCAACCGATGATAATTCAGGCGCGTAAATACCATTAACAAATACCAAGCGGCTTGATGCTGCTTCTGGCAAAATTAACGAATTAATATCAGATAAGCTAATCGCTGATTCCTGATTGCTGACTGCTTGAAAATTAACTTTTAACAGCCCTGACAAATCAGTAACGCGCCATTCCTCATCCCGTGTAGTTGGGATAGCTAATTCTTGCACAACAGCCGTCGCGCGATCGCGAATTTCTCGTATTAAACTTGTTGTTGCTGGCAATTCTTGGCGCAAATCCAACAACTGCTTTAAATAAGATACCTGTGGCTTGACCGAAACCTCAATACTCATCGCGCACCCACCTCAGCAGCTTCTTCTTCTTTAATCCAGTCATAGCCGCGAGATTCTAACTCTAGCGCCAATTCCTTCGTACCACTGGTGACAATTCGCCCACCTTCCATCACATGAACATAATCAGGGATGATGTAGTCCAGTAACCGTTGATAGTGAGTAATTACCAACATCGAATTATCAGCATTTGCCAGTTGGTTAACACCATTAGCAACAATCTTGAGCGCGTCGATATCTAAACCAGAATCGGTTTCATCTAAAATTGCCAGCTTTGGCTCTAAAATTGCCATTTGCAGAATTTCATTCCGCTTTTTCTCACCACCAGAAAAGCCTTCATTTACACTACGGCTTAAAAAGCTGGGATTCATTTTGACAATTTCCAACTTATCTTGGATTAAATCATCAAAATCAAACGCATCTAATTCTTCTAAACCTTGATGTTTACGGCGAGAATTATACGCAACTCTTAAGAAATCTAAATTACTTACACCAGGAATTTCTAGGGGATATTGGAAAGCCAAAAATATCCCAGACCTTGCCCGTTCTTCTGGTTCTAATTCTAGAAGATTTTGTCCTTGAAAGATAATTTCTCCACCTGTGACAGTGTAAGCAGGGTGTCCAGCTAATACTTTAGAGAAGGTGCTTTTTCCAGAACCATTAGGCCCCATGACGGCATGGATTTCGCCAGCTTTTATTTCTAGATTTAACCCTTTGAGAATGGGTGTGCCATCAACGTCGGCAGTTAAGTCGCGGACTGATAAGATTACTTCGCTATTTTCTACGATCATTTTGAGTTAGGATACTTCGGTGCAAATTAAGATTTTTTTTGACCGCAGATAGTTAAAACTTGCGGTTATAACCCCTCAATCCCCCGTCTTACTCCCTCCCCTTAATAAGGATTGGGGTAGGGTTCTACGTGCGCTCGGCTGCTGCTGATACCTCGTCTTACTCCCTCCCCTTAATAAGGGGAGGGTTGGGGTGGGGTTCTACGGTTAACCAACTGAACCTTCTAGCTTGAGGCTCAATAATCTGTCTGCTTCAACAGCAAATTCCATTGGTAACTGATTGAAGACATCTTTGCAGAAGCCACTAATCATCATTGAAATCGCATCTTCTTGAGAAATGCCGCGCTGTGCAAAGAAAAATAGTTGGTCTTCGCCTATTTTTGAGGTTGAAGCTTCGTGTTCTACTTTGGCTGTGCTGTTTTGTACTTGGATATAAGGGAAAGTATTGGCTTGAGCATTGTCACCAATGAGCATGGAGTCGCACTGCGAGTAGTTGCGTGCGCCTTGTGCTTTTGGGCTCATTTTTACTAAGCCGCGATAGCTGTTTTTGGAATGACCAGAGGAAATACCTTTAGAAATAATCGTGCTGCGGGTATTCTTGCCAACATGGATCATTTTAGTTCCAGTATCGGCTTGCTGATAGTTATTGGTGAGAGCAACTGAGTAAAATTCACCTACAGAGTTATCACCAACTAGCACGCAACTAGGATACTTCCAAGTAATCGCGGAACCTGTTTCTACTTGTGTCCAAGAAATCTTGGAGTTAACACCTTGGCACAAACCGCGTTTGGTAACGAAGTTGTAAATACCACCTTTGCCTGTCTCATCTCCGGCGTACCAGTTTTGGACTGTGGAGTATTTGATTTCGGCGTTGTCTAGTGCTACCAATTCTACTACTGCGGCGTGTAGTTGGTTGGTGTCAAACATGGGCGCGGTACAACCTTCGAGGTAGGTTACAGAAGCACCTTCTTCGGCGATAATCAATGTCCGCTCAAATTGACCGCTATCTCCCGTGTTAATTCGGAAGTAGGTGGACAAGTCCATCGGACATTTGGTGTTTTTGGGAATATATACGAAGGAACCGTCGCTGAATACTGCTGAGTTGAGAGCAGCATAATAGTTGTCTGCAACGGGGACAACGCTACCGAGGTATTTTTGCACTAACTCAGGGTGTTCGGTTAATGCTTCTGATATTGAGCAGAAAATAACACCGTCTTTAGCAAGTTTTTCTTTAAAAGTTGTGGCAACTGAGACGCTATCAAACACTGCGTCAACTGCAACGTTAGACAGGCGCTTTTGCTCAGATAGGGGAATTCCCAGTTTCTCAAAGGTTTCCAGCAAGATTGGATCTACTTCTTCTAAGCTATTCAGCTTTTTCTTTTGCTTAGGAGCAGAGTAGTAGATAATGTCTTGGTAATTGATGGGCGGATAGGTGACGTGCTGCCAGGTTGGCTCTGTCATCTTCAACCATTGCCGATAAGCTCTGAGGCGGAATTCCAGCATGAACTCTGGTTCTTCTTTTTTAGCAGAGATCATGCGTACAATGTCCTCGTTCAAGCCACGAGGAATTTGATCGGTTTCAATGTCGGTGACAAAGCCGTACTTGTAAGGCTCATTAACTAAGGTCTTGACGCTAGAAGTCATTAGACTACTCGTGCTCTCTCGTGTTGTGGACGACTCTCTCTCTCAGATGGCAGGCTGGTTGGGAATCCAGACTGGCTAATGCAGGCAAACTGCAATTAGAATAAATAATAAAACAACAATAATGTTGCTTAACTCTATTCTAAAATAGTTTAACAACAAACAGGTTGTCAAAGTCCACTACGGATTTTACTACTTTTCGCTTATTTAGAGTAGATACAAAAAATGGCGACCACGCAGCAAGCATCCACGAAACAGGACATCCTGCAAATTTTACTAAAACGGGGTCAAGCCACAGCACAAGAACTAGCCGAGGGGTTAGAAATCAGTCCGCAAGCCATTCGCCGTCATTTGAAGGATTTAGAGGCGGAAGAGTTGATTTTGCATCAATCTGTGGTATCGGGGATGGGACGACCACAGCATATTTATAAATTGAGTAAGAAGGGGCGCGATCGCTTACCCAACAATTACGATCAGTTTGCGGTGTCGTTCCTAAATACTTTAGTAGATACGTTAGGGTCTGAACAAGCTGGATCGCTGTTGCGTAAGCATTGGGAACGCAAAGCGCAGGAATATCGCGATCGCTTGGGGGATGGATCGTTGCGCGATCGTGTCACTAAATTAGTCGAACTTCGCAGAGAAGAAGGCTACATGACAGAATATTTTCTTTTAGATGAAAATAATGCTCAGAGTAACCATAGTTCTCAATTCATGCTAACAGAACATAACTGTGCCATTTCCCACGTTGCAAGCTCTTTTCCTAGTGTTTGCGGACATGAATTAGAAATGTTTGCTGCTGCTTTAGAAGATTGTCAAGTAGAGCGCACTCACTGGATAGTTAATGGTGAGCATCGCTGTGGTTATTTAATTAAAGCCCAGGATGATTAAATACATCTATTGATTTATTATTAATTTGAAATCAAAAATATCAAATAGCTATGGCTGATCCACAACAATTATCTGATCAATTTCTAACTCGAGAAGAATCAATAAAAGTAGATGCAGCACTGTTAACCAGTCAAGATAAATTTGTGACTAGATTAGCACTTTATGCGTTGAAGTCACTCAAGCAACTTGCTCAAGAAACAGGTGCGCCAATTGAAAATATCACACCTCAACAGTTGAGTGCTTGGATTGAGAAAGATGAGACGTTTAAGCAAGAGATAGAAAATGATGCCACATTTGAAGACTTTTTTACGCGGTTAGTTATTTCATCGTTAAATCCATTAAAGCAAGTTTCGCAAGCAGCTAATTTACCAATTGAGGATTTAACTGTTGAGCAAGTTATCTCCTGGTTTGAGAAGCAAGCAAAACTAAAGTAAACTTCGTGCATCAGGAAAATTTAAGATAATTAACCACAGATGCACACAGATAAACACAGATGGAAGAACTGATTTTTTAATACTTATAATGACAATCAGGATTTAAAATTACTTTCATAATGGATACTCAAGAGATTGATATAACATCGCTGATTACGAGAATTGAACAACTCGAAGAAGATTTAAATGTTCGCAAAAAAATATTACCTGGCTGAAACGCTATTTTGATGAACTCAGGCAAGAATTTAACAACCGTCCAGAAGTTGAGCAGATAGAAAATTTACAGAGTGCGATCGCACATTTAACTACGCAAGTCTCAGATTTACAACACCGCCTCGCCCCTGTGGATGAAAGCGCCACTATTGAAATAGTAAATGATGAGATAGTAACAACTGAATCTATTAATACTGATACCTCAACCACTGATTATATTCATACAGATGTAGTTGAAAGTAATCAAGATGAAGAAATTGCTGCACTTAAGCTAAAACAGCCAATAAATTCAGCTTTTAATGAGGAAGAATTTAAAGCAGAGAGAATTTTATTGCTGATAGATAGATTTTACGCACTTGAGGAGGAAAGGCAAAATCAAGCTATTAGTGCTGAGGAATTTTGGCGGCGATATAACGAGGGAGAACGAGATTTTACAGGGGTTAACTTATATAGAATAAATCTTAGCCGTAGCAGTCTAGCAAAAAATGTTAACTTTAGCCAAACTAACTTGAGTGCTGCAAATCTAAGTAATATAAGCTGGAATAATATCAATTTGATCAGTGCTAATTTATTAGGAGCTAATCTAACTGAAGCATACTTATATCAAGCAAATCTGGCTGAGGCAAATTTAAAAAATGCTAATCTTCATAAAGCTAAATTAGAGTCAGCGAATTTAGAAAAAGCTAATTTAAAAAACGCTAACCTCGGTGAAACTAATCTAAATGGAACTAATCTAAGCAATGCAAATCTTAGTTGTGCAAATATCAGGGGTGCTACCGCTACATATAAAGAAGTAAATTTTAGTAACGCAAACTTGAATAACGCAAATTTGAGTAAAACAGATTTAAGGGGGGCTAATCTAGAAGGAGCAAAACTTCAAGATGCTAACTTTCAGCAAGCTCTTTATAATCAAAAAACTATTTTTCCTACAGAATTTAATATATCTAGCATTGGTGCATACTTAATTGATCGTGGTGCTTCATTACGAAATGCTAATCTATCTGGTTACGACCTCAGTGGGTTAAATCTGGTTTATGCTGATTTGCAAGGAGCAAACCTGACATCTACTAATCTCAGCAATACAGATCTTAGCGAAGCTAACTTGAGTGGAGCAAATCTAAGTAATGCTAATTTACAAGCTGCAAAACTGCTGCAAGCAAATTTAAGTAATGCTAACTTGTGTCAGACAATTCTTTATTCTACAAACTTAATTGCCAGCAACTTAAGTTTTGCTAATTTAATGGAAGCAAAATTGCATAACACAAACTTAACTGCTGCAAACCTAAACAGAGCAAATCTTAAAAATATCCAAACTTATAGCGTTAATTTAAATTGCGCTATCCTAACTAAAGTAAATTTAGTTGGCGTAAGTTTATCAGGAGATTTGAGTGGCATAATATTAAGTAATGCAAATCTTTGTGGAGCAGATTTAAGTAATAAAAATTTGATCGGTGCAGATCTAAGTTCAGCAGATCTACGTGGTGCAAACTTACAGCAAGCTAATCTGGAAAAAGCTAACCTGAAAGACGCTAATATAAGTGGTGCTAACTTAAATAGTGCTAACCTTAGTGGTGCAACTATGCCTGATGGCACTACCTATCAGGAAGATAAATAACGCGATCGCACAACCATTCCCTCATTTAATCACCAACATCTCATTACCGCCTTTTTGGAACTCATATTCCACTTTAACTATTGCAACGCTATAACCTATATCACTTAATTGCTGTATCACTTTATCCAAATATGGAGAGCGTTGTAACATTAAAGTTAATAAGGGAAAAATCCGCACCTCTTTAGCAATTCTCAGCATTTCTATAATTGAATTAACATGAAATTGATCATCATAATGCTCTGAATATAAAAACAAAAAATGTGAGCATAAAGCTAAATCGAACTCTTTATCTTTAAAGTTTAATTGTGGTAATTCTTGATTTAAATATCTACCCTCTAATTTACCCTGTTCATAATCAGCAATAAATTTCTTGATTGCTTGCTCTCGATTATGCCTTAAATCATCAGGATCTCGATGATATGACCAAACCCAATCATCAGGCGTAGCTTTGACTTGATTAATAATGTTATCGACTACAGCATTAAATCTAGATAGAATTTCTGTACCACTAAATTGATAAATTGGATCGATAGAAATTATTTGATAACCAAGTTTTGTAGCTTCGGCATTAAAACTAGCGGGGCCATCACCAACACCAAGAATACGCTTACTTAAATCAGCTTCCGAAAGAGAAAACATTTTGATATATTCATCAAGCGATCGCCCAAAGGGAACAACCTTTTCTAACTGCATTGCCATAAGTAAGTTCTTCCTCTACTAATCCTCAACATCAGATATAATATATTCTTACAAAAATAACTTAATCTCAATATTTATTTTTGTTTATCTGCGTAGCTACAAGCTCATTGCGCGGAAATCTGTACTTAATTAATCAATTAAAGTGTAATTATGTCTTAATATGGCAAATAATATTTAAAAACTACCCTTACAATTTCACTTCAAATAAAGAGAGAAAACCACCTTGACCTTAAAGCTTTATTTCCTCCGACACGGACAAACTGCCCGCAGCCGAGATAATGTATTCTGTGGCGCAATTGACCCAGAATTAACAAAAGAAGGTTTAGAAATGGCAAAAGCGTTTGCCGCTTCTTATAGTTCTACACTTTGGGGAGCGATTTTTTCTAGCCCTATGCAGAGAACTATCAACACAGCGAAATTTCTCGCTGACACATTGGGTATCCAACCAGAATTACGAGATGGTTTGAAGGAAATTAGCTACGGTAAGTGGGAAGGGCAAACTATCGAAACTGTATCCCGTGAATATCACGATGATTATATTCGCTGGAAGGCTGATCCGGCTTGGTATCCACCAACTGAGGGAGAATTAGCAGTTGCGATCGCAGCCCGTGCGATGGTAGTAATTGAAGAAATAAAACAACGCTATCCTACAGGCAATGTTTTGATTGTTTCCCACAAAGCAACTATCCGCATCACATTATGTACCTTGCTAGGAATTGATGTAGGGCGTTTCCGCTATCGCTTAGGGTGTCCAGTTGCTTCGGTTAGTATAGTCGAATTTGGCACAAATGGGCCATTACTTCATGCTTTAGGCGATCGCACTCATTTAGATGAACGTTTGCGTAACCTCCCTGGAACTTGAAAAATTTAGGAGTCAGGAGTCAGATCAAGTTCGGTCGATTAACCATAATATGCGTACGGGCGGGTTGACAGATAAAATTTGCTACTGATAAATATCTTAGTTTAACCCGCCCCTACTTTACCCCAAGACCGGAATTTTGGATTCAAATGCGTAAGTTTTATAGCAGTAGCCACATCGGTTAAGGCATTTTTTCTGACTAAAACCCTTAGTAGCAAATCATTTGAGGAAAGCTAACTGCTAAGAGCTAATTGCTAAGTGCTATATTTAAGATACATTACCAAGGTTGCTCTGTACGGCATCACTTTTAGCAGGTTTGCCTATTTTACTAAGTAAACTAAAACTGAGATACTGATGTGGTATCCCTAACAACTTTTGAGCATCCACTGGCTTTGTCAAAAAGTCAGTAGCACCAACTTTTTTAGCGCGTACCCGATCAATAAGACCATCGCTACCTGTCAAAATAATAATCGGTGTATTACCAAAAGCAGAAATTTTTCGTAACTGAGCGCAAATCTCATAACCATTGACAACTGGCATCATGAGATCTAAAAAAATTAAATCTGGCTTCTGCTCAATCAACTTTGGTAAAGCTTGCATCGAATCCTCAATAGCAAGAAATCGAAAGCCCTCTTGAGTAAAAATCCCTTCCATCATTTGGCAAGTTTGAGGGCTATCATCTATGCAAGCTACCAGTGGGCTAAGTGATTGAGTTTGAGCAACTTTTAATCCAGGGTTGCCAGCTACTTGTGCTTTATTGCTTGGTGGGCTAGTTTTTGCGTTAGTTTGAGGCAACATATCAGGCACTTCCACCAGCCCGATAATTCCCTGACGCATATAAGGAAGCAATGAACGACTAAGCGCCACAAAGTTTTGCTTCATCTGTACAGCCAAATCGCGCAGTGTATATTTGCCGTTAATTCTAGTGATAAAATTTTTATAAGCCGCAGCAGAAGTTTGCTCTTGCAATTTTGATTTATTTCGTACCACTGGAGCTAAATTAGGCGATTGCTTTGTTAAACCCGCCTCACGCCAAGATTTCCATACTTGTAGAGTCTGCTTTAAAGTAACTTCTGTAGAAAGCAAAGTTAGTGGAGACTCTAAAATCTGCTGTTGATAATCGGTATAATTTAGTGGCTGTAAAGCAGATTGCTGAAGAATATCAAATAGTACTTCTGCAATCATGCCTGTAATTACAGCAGTTGCTTGTTGCTGAGTAATCTGCTGCTGTTTAACCAACATTCTCAAAGCGTAATAGTGTCCTTTATGTTCTGCTAAAGACTTATCGGAAGTAAAATCATCGGTTTCTTTAATAGTTAAAGCTTTAGGGTTTACTTTGGGGCAATGTTGTATCAAGTTTCGCTGCCAACGTCTAGTTGGATGCCAGCCCTCAGTAGCCCAGATTAACTGCCCTTTGCCAAAAAATATACTCCAACAAACCCCTGAATCAGACTTGATATTCAGTCTGCCATTGAATTTTTCTTTAATAATTTTTTGGAATTGATGAATTAACAATTGATTAACCATAACTGAATATTTTTTTTCAAAGATAAGAAAGTCAGGAAGGTAGCTGGCATTTTAACTTATGTAAAGTTAAATCTTAATGACTAACTGATTATTAAAGAAATATTAACATTTATAAAGATTTTTAGCAAAAAATCACCATCACCTTTGTTTAGATTAATACTTCCACAGGGAACATTTTGTAGCTTTAGCAACCTGAAGTGCTTGAGATAATATATTTAAAGCTTTATCTTTTTGCCCGTCCATGTTATAATTAGATGCTATCCCTACTAAAGCTTCAGCTTTGGGAGAGTCGTTATCTATTGTCTGAATATTTTCAACTAGCTGCATAGCGCGATCGTATTGTTTTGCTTTGGCATACAAACTAGCTATTTGAGCTAGTTTTTGGGCTTTGTTAGTAGCATTTTTAGTTTCTAGACTAATTTCAAAAGCTTGAGATAATACTTCTCTAAAATTTTGCATTTGTTTTACTTTGAGATATTGTCTAGCTATCTTCATCAATACCTGAAATTTCTGATCAACATTATCTACAATTTGGGTAAGCTGGATAGCCTGATTATATTGGTTCGCTTTAGCATAATTATCGGCTATATCCGCTAACAAACTAGCTTGAGCATTCGTGTTTTCTACTGTTTTAATAACCTCGATTGCTTCAGATAAAACTGCTGTAAATTGCTGATTTTTTCCCAGTTGGTAATATACATTAGCAAGTTTATTCAATTGATTCACTTGCTGAGATGAATCTTCGATTGTTTGGGATACTTGCAATGCTTGGGATAATAATAAATTCGCTTGCTGTGGCTGCTTTAGTTGATTGTATAATATTGCCAACTTAATTAAGTGAGGCGCTTTATCTTTAGGTTCCTCAAGGGTTCGGACTATTGGTAGCGTTTGGGATAATAACTTACTAGCTTCCGCTTTCTTTCCACCTTTAATGTACAAAGCGGCAACTTTTTCTAGTATACCAGCTTTGTCGTTTGGCTCATCTAAGTTCTGAGCTAATTGAATCGCTTTGTCATATTTCTCCATTTTAAAGCTGATTTCGATCAAAGCATTATGTTTGGGCTTATCCACTTGGATAATTTTTGCTAAATTTAGGGCTTGATCGAATTTTCCCTTTTTGGCATACTCAATTGCTATTTTGCCTAATGCACTAGATTTAAGTGAATCATTCCAGATTGTGTTAGCTACCTCAATAGCTTGTTGATATGTTCCAGTTTTTGCATAATCAATAGCAATTGTTTGTAAAACAATATCTTTAGCCAAAGGTTCAGATATTTGTTTGGCTATCTCTAAAGCTTGGGAAAATATTATATTAGCTTGCTGTTGCTGTCCGAGTTGGGCGTACTCAAATGCTATTTGTTCTAAAGCAATAGCTCGGTCATCAGGTTCTTTGATATTATTAGTTACTTGAATAGCTTGGGATAATAGTTGATTAGTTTGGTAGCGATTTCCGGTTTTGAAGGTTTTATGCGCTATTTCAGTGAATAAATTAATTTGATTAGAGGGAGGATCGATGCTTAGGATTATTTGCATAGCTTGGTTATATTCTCCTGCTGTTGCATATCCTCTAGATATTTGAGTAAATGCGTTAGACGCACAATTATTAGAACTAACACAAGCTGAACATAAAATATTAACTATTGTGACGATCGCCAAATTTCTGAGGCTCATTTTTAGCCATTCAATTATTTATAATTACTATTATTCATAACATTTTTATCATTAAAATGCTGTTGTAGGGGATAAAGGGAACAACCGAGCAAACTTTTAGTCCTAAACTGCATGAATAAATTACTTGCCATTCTCGGAATTGCCTTAAGTGTAGTTGGCATCACTCCCGATGTCTATGCTGCTGATGCTCCTAATATTGTCATCCCCGCAACGAGTATAGAAGATTTTTACCAGCAAGGAATGCAAAAGCTTGAATTAAAAGATTTTTCAGGTGCCATCGCATCTTTTACTCAAGCACTTACCACAAATCCTAATAATGCCGAAGCTTACCTTTATCGGGCGCTTGCTTATAGAGGTGCAAATGATTATGAATCTGCCCTAACTGATTTTAAATCTGCTTTACGCCTTGATAGCAGCTACGGAAATCCGATTAAAACAGTTGAGAGACATCCTCAACTTAATGTAGCTTACGAAATTTTTAAAACTGCTCGCATTCAATATTTTACTGAAGCGATTGGGCAAAATCCCGATGATGCTCAAGCTTACTTCTATCGGGGACTTAGCCGTAAAAATGAAGATAATCAAGGTGCATTGGCAGATTTTACTAATGTAATTCGTCTGCAACCGAATAACGCTCAAGCTTATTTACAACGAGGACTTAGCCAAACATATTCTGACTCCGAAAAAGCAATAGCTGATATTAATGAAGCAATTCGTTTGCAACCTAATGATCCTGAAGCTTATTTTGCTCGTGGACAAATATATGTATTGTCAGGTAATTTAACACAAGCTTTGCCCGATATTGAAGCTAGTATTCGCTTGAATACTACAAATCCTGATGCTTATGGTGTGCGATCGCATATTCGTCATAAATTTGGAGATATTCCAGGTGCGATCGCAGATTTAGCACAAGTAATTCGCCTAAAACCAGATCAAGCGGCTGCACTTTATACCAATCGCGCAGAACTTTATCTAGAAATCAAAGATCATCAAGCTGCGATGGCAGATTTCACCCAAGCAATTCGTTATTCCAGCGATGTCAAAGATTTTATTGGTGGTGGTTATCCATCTTATATGGCATACGGACGACGTGCTGCTTTGCGCTATCAACTCAAAGATTATCGAGGTGCGATCGCAGATTACACCCAAATGATTCGTGTTACTCCTCTTGGGAGTGCCTTTGACGGTGCAGTTAACTCTTCAGACATCTTAGCTGACATTTACTTTAAGCGTGCCGAAGCTCATATCAAATTAAAAGATCAGCGCAGCGCAATCCAAGATTATCAAAAAGCAATTACATATTTTCAGCAACGTGGTTGGATGACAGAAAACTATAAAAAAGCACTACAGCAGCTTAAAAATCTCCAAAGATAAGCAGCAATTATACCTATTTGTGCATAGTCCTCCTACTGTAATAGCAATGCAAAAACGCTTCAAAAGTTCTCTTACCTTGTATCTCAGCAAAATTTATCTCTATTCTCTGCAAATGTGCCTAGTTATTTATACCGATCACTTTTATAAATTCTCTACTATAATTAAACTCTTTATTTCAAAAAGCTAGAAAAACAACGTTAGCATTAGCAAATAAGAGAATTTGAGATTTTTGCTAACTATTATTTTTAAATAAAGCCATCTTTTCTTTTATATAGCGCAAAATGCGATTAAACGTCATTTCATCTATTTATGATTTTCTATACCTAAAGATAGAGGGTATATATATTACCATTTATAAATCAGTTTTGACACATCTCTGTAGGCATTTAAAATTATAATTTCAGGCGACAGGGTAAAAAATACATTCTGCCAAACCCCTATAAATTAACAATTTCAAGCAACATTATTAAATAGCAGCAAAAGATAAATATCGTTGCAGATCTCTAGCGACAAAAGCGCCAAATTTATATATAGTCCGTATTTACAGAAAAGTTAGCTTGCTACATATAGCCTAATAAAAAATTAAATTTATGGATGATACAAATAAACAAAAATAGTTAAGAAGCCGATAAAAATCTTTTATATCTGCGAGTGATTACATATTTGAATGACAGCTAAAATTGCTGTTTTTCTGCGAGTTATTACGGATTTTTTATGGCAACATGAGTTGGTAGTCTGTTAAGTGTTCATCAGCAAATGTTGATTGAACACGCAAGAATCAAAGGTTAGATTTGAGCCTTTTATTAATACCCTTTTTACTTGGCTCCCATCTTAAATTCTCTTGCAGCTCAAGCTATTAGCTCTTAGCGAGCAGTCAGGGTTTAGCAGTCAGTTTTTAACTGGCGATATAGATAAAAGATTTTTGTCTACTAGCTGAAACCCGATCACTGATAGCTAACTACTAATCGCTTAAATGACGTTTACCAATAGGTTCATGAATCAAAGATTTTGGATTAGCCTTCCTGCTGCCCTGTTAGCAATTCTGGGTACAACATTTTCTAGTTACGCCCAACCCCAGACAGCATTTGACAGTCATTCAGAAGCATTAACCCAAGCAGAGATTTCAGGAAAAACCCCAAAAGTCGAACTCGAAAATAGCGATTCTGATCGCAACAAAGGTTATAAAAAAAGCAAGCGCTCCTCATCTGGAAGTGGTATGGCTTCCTGGTATGGTGCAGGCCCAGGATATACAGCAGCCCACCGTACTTTACCTTTTGGCACCCGTGTACGGGTAACCAACCTCAACAATAATCGTTCCGTAGTAGTCAAAATCAACGATCGCGGCCCATTTATCGCGGGTCGGGTTATCGACGTTTCAGGTGCTGCTGCCAGTGTTTTAGGAATCAGATCTTCAGGCGTAGCACCAGTAAGTTTACAGGTTTTAGGTTCATAGTAATTCACCTATTTTGAATAGCCTAAGCCTTGTAGAGACGTACTATGGTACGTCTCTACATTCCCATAAGAAGAGATGTCTAATGCGTAAACCAAGAGGAATTTAAGCCCCAAGGTAGTTTATTGCTGGCTTGAGATGAATTTAAGCTAAGACCTGTAAATTAAAGCTTTTTAGGAAAATTCTTATGAGCGATCAGCCAATTCCTGGTCAAGCATTAAGCACGGATGAACCAATTGATAAAAACGATCCACATTTGGCGGAGATTCTTGACAAAATCAAACATCCTCCATCAATTAATGAAACTTTAATGGCACAAAGTAAAGACGAGCTAACTAGCAACCCAACAGTAGTGCCTGAAATGATTAACGAATCAGGAGATTTAAGAGGCGATTTGAAGCGGGACGAATAAGTGCGTCTTTGCTGGTAAGGATACAATGCAATCAAGGCGGATTTTTGTCTGCTTATCCTACTGTCAGTTATAGCAACCGCTTTCGTCGGCTCTTGACAAAATCAATCCTGAAACCATTGAAAACATTGGCGCATGATTAAAGCTGACGATGCAGTAGGCGCTCTGCCCCGTGGCGAAGCCTAAGCTGACTGCTGACTGCTGACCGCTATAAATCAGACTATGCTGCCTGTCATTTACTCAGATGAGTTTCTCAATCATAAAACTGGTCGATTTCACCCAGAAAGACCAGAACGCTTAACGGCAATTGTAGAGGCATTAAAAGCTGCTCCTTGGGCAGATCAAATTGAGTGGCAGATACCGACGCCATTTGTAAAAAGACAAGTGATGCCTCTGCTACAACAAGTACATACCCAAAGTTACATTGAGACTGTTGCACGCATAGCTCAAGAAGGCGGCGGTAGTTTAGATGCTGATACCCCAGTCTCTCCTCAAAGTTATGATATTGCCCTACTTGCAATTAGTGCTTGGTTAGATGGCGTTGACCGTGTTTTAGGAAGTAATCACCCAGCTTTTGTCCTTGCTCGTCCACCTGGACATCATGCTGAACGTAATACTGGCATGGGATTTTGTCTATTTTCTAATGCCGCGATCGCAGCTTACTACGCGCTAGAACAGCAAGGGATCAACCGAGTTGCTATTCTTGACTGGGATGTGCATCATGGCAATGGTACACAAGCAATCGTTGAAAGTGATCCCCGCATCGCTTACTGTTCTTTACACCAATATCCTTGTTATCCTGGTACAGGCAAAGCAAATGAGCAAGGACAACACCATAACGTCCTGAATTTGCCCCTCTCCCCTGGTAGCACTATAGAGGTGTATCAACCTCTGTTTGAACAGAAAATCATCCCGTTTTTCCAAAATTTTCAGCCAGATTTGTTAATTGTCAGTGCAGGTTACGATGCTACTGCGGCTGATCCCTTAGCTGGAATGGCTTTGCAACCCGAAGATTACGGACTATTTACTGAGTATTGTTTACAGTTAACTCGTCGGATTTTGTTTGGTTTGGAAGGTGGCTATGACCTCAATTCCCTTGCTCAGTCAGTATTACAAACGATTAAGCCTTGCTTGGTTTAACCATACTCATCATGCTCAACTGTTTTCTACGGCTTGAGGTGTAGCTAAAATATCTATCCCCGTGTAAATACAGGGGTAACATTTTGTTACAAAAATAGATATAGTGATATCTCGGTGGAAGTGAACGATAAGTTCATGGATGATTAGAAACAGATTAGCAACAGCCTTACGCTGGGAAGATGAAGCAATGACCACCTACATGACTTTAGAAACAGCACTACGAATCGTTGAAAATAGCTTTTTGGTAAGTGCGATCGCGCTAATAGCAGTTTCCTATATCGGTTTAGCAATCATTGACACACTGGAAAAATCTCAAGGGCATTCTCCTAAAGCCAAATGGTTCTCCTAAGTCAACTGGTTTTTGTAACAGTAGTAGAATAATTTAATTCATTAACGCGCTAGATACCTATCCGAAAAGTGGTTGCATTCATATTTTTAACCACAGATAGACACTCCTAGTAATATAGATATTTAGTCATCTAATCGCGGATTTTTCGGATAGGCACTATGTATACGGTTTCGCCTCGTCACTACAAAACCTGCTGTAACCTCTAAAACTTCAGGTGGCGATCGCACTTATTTATAAATCTGGATTTCAATGCGTTCAGCTTAAAACGCATCAACAAAAGTTTTGAAACCCTCAGTCGCGGCTTTGATCTTAATAGCTGCGCTTTTTTTATAGATAAAATAACAGGGCAGATTGCACATAATGTATAGATGTTGTATGCAACGTCTCTACTCCTCACCCAATTAAACTGTGGATATTTCTGTCTTAGTCAAAACATTTGTAGCTGTGTTTGTCCTTGCTGATGCAATAGGTAATTTACCCATTGTGATGGTTCTGACTAAAGGCATGGAACCAGAACAAAAAAGCGGTGTTGTAGATAGAGCTACTTTAGTAGCTACAGCAGTACTGCTACTATTCGCTTTTACGGGTCAATGGATTCTGAAATACTTAGATATCAGTATGGGTTCTTTGCGGGTAGCTGGAGGACTACTGCTGTTGATTGTTGCTTTAAAAATGCTGGAAGGAGAATTAGATACACCCGTTGTAGAGCAGCAGCGAGATGTGGCAATTACTCCCTTAGCTTTGCCGTTGTTGGCTGGGCCAGGAACACTAACTACAGTGATGCTATTGATGTCTGAATCTCCTGATCCTTATGCTCATTTAAGCGTAGCGATCGGAATTGTATCGGCAATGTTTGTGAGTTGGTTGATTATACGTCTGTCAGACCAAGTTGACAAATTGATTGGTCAATCTGGCGCAGTTATTATCACCAAGTTGTTAGGTTTTTTGTTAGCCGCGTTAGCAGTAGAAATCAGCAGTGCTGGTATTCGTGAATTGTTTCTTAGCTAGCCAGGTTGTGAGTAAAGGCGAGCGCAATTTTTAAGCGAGTAACAAAACTAAAGGTAGAACCCCACCCCCTAACCCCCTCGCCGTTGACGGGGAGGGGGAAATTCTCAGTTTTATATTTAGAAACTCTTGTAGAGACGCGAAATTATGCGCTACGCGCACGCGTCTCTACACTCTTTAAGGAACATCGATCGCAATTAAAGCATTTTCCGGTAAATAACTACGGAAACAGCCATCATCAGACAAAACCAAAATCATTTGCAAAGGATAATCTGGTTGAATATGTAAATCTGCCCAAGGTACAGCCACTTCCAAGCAACTATCAACAGCTACTTGAGCGCGACTTAAACGCGGATGCCATTGCCAATTTTCCCCAGCTTCTTGAAACTGAATTGATTGCGTCAGCAAATTAATTCCTAGTTGGTGGTGGAATTGATAATTCAGAGGCGCTTCATGCGGCACATCTGCCAGTGGGATTGGGCTATTGTGCATCGTTTTTTCAGGATAGAACCACAGCAAATTTAACTCTGAAGGGCAATCAACGCCCGGTTTAATGCCACTTTTAAAATCTAACCGTAGATAGAAATTAAGGTGATCCACACCATACCAAAGGCGTTGAATGGTGCTGCTTTGGTGCATAGTACCCCGCGACCCACCAATTTCAATCCGACCAGCTTGATCCCAATCCTGTTCATCTCCGCGTCCATCTATGATGGGATGAATAAAACTTTCGGGTCTGCGATCGCTACGTGCCTGATGAATCTCTACATATTGCTTTAATTCTGGCGGAATTGGCTCATTTAACGCCTGATATATGGCGCTGAGATGTTCGCGGAATAACTCATCAAAAACCGCATCTTGGTTAGAAGAATGACCTTCACCAAACCACCAAAACCAATCAGAACCCTCTGCTGCATACAAAGCTTCCCAAGCTTCAGGATTATTTTCTTCTGTTGCTTCAGGATGGTTTGCTAAAACTTGCCTTGCTTTTCCTAATAAATCCCAAGCTTTATTTTTAGCAGGATCGCCGATCCAAGTTGTAAGGCTGCCATCTACCCAAGAACCTGTATGTAGTTTGTCTGCGGGTAATGTTTCGGTTGCTGGGAACTGATCTAAAAATTCAGAAACAGTCACCAGTTTAATTTCTTTATGGTCGCTGAGAGTTTGATAAAGGTTTTCGAGGAAGGGTTTGCCGTCTTGATAGTAGTGTTCCCAGCAATTTTCACCATCTAAAGCAATTGTGACTAACCAAGGATTTTCGATGGTAGTACCACCGCCTGGTTGTCTGTGTTTGAGGGTACGTGCGATCGCTTCTAAGTGTCCCACTAAATCACTTGCTGCCCGCTTTGGTTCCATTGAACCATAGCTAAACCCAATTAAATCTGATAAACGGTGGTCGCGGAACACCATCGCCAAATCACCATGCTCAGTTTCCAGACGATAAGGGCGATATAATAACTCTGGTTCCAAAACATTTCCAGCGCCATCACGTTGAAAGAAGCGCTTGAGAGTAGAACCCAGAATTGCCTCATCAGAACACAGCCACTTAAAGCCTTGTTGGGCAACATAAGGCAAGATTGCAGGACTAACAGCTTGTTCCGAAGGCCATAAACCACGAGGCGTTACCCCAAAGCGGTCTTTATACATATACCAAGCTTTATTTAAGTGCCTGGGAATATCCTCTGCCCATTGAAAACGATGCTGTGGCAAAGTCATATTTGGGATTGCCACCCGACCAACATTTGTATCTGCCAATAAAGGCAATATTGGGTGAGTATAGGGAGTTGTAGTTACTTCTAGCTGCCCAGATTCTTGCATTTTGCGGTGCTGGGGAATAATGCGACTCAGGATTTCTCTCTGTTTAGAGTAAATCCGTTGGCGATCGCTCAACGTAAAACCCTTCCCTTGCTGCAACCATTGAGCAATTTCTGGATCATCCCAAAACAAAGGATCAAACCAAGCTAGATTGTGCCATGCCAGCAAATCGCTATAATCTTGCGGAGTCCAATTTTCCAAGCACCAATCAATTCCTTTATCCTGGCGTTGCTGATATAATTCGCCATAACGCGGATGCGGGTCAATCAGGGTGTGGTGATTTGCATCAAAAAAATGCTCAATGATAAATTGGTGTTGTTCGGCTCCTAGCTGTTCAGTTGGTGTTAACGCCACAGTTAGATAAGGATCTAATGCCGTACCTGCAATGTAATCTTCTAGTTGTAAAATCAGCGACGGCACTAAGTTAACCGTTTGATGTAACTTAGGATAGCGTTCCAACAGCAGGATTAAATCCAAATAATCTTTAGTGCCGTGCAAACGTACCCAAGGCAAACGGTACTTCCCAGGAGAAACAGAAACACTGTCACGGCATTTGTATAAAGGCTGATGCTGATGCCAGATGAAAGCGACGTATAAGGGATGAGGCATATAAATAGCAGAACTAAAGACTGAGCAGTGAGTAGTTAAATTGGTCAGTCTTCAGTCTAAGGTTTTTGGTTTGGGGAAAAAGTACCTAAAGTTTTAAACTATAAAGACTTAACAAAAGGGTTATAAAAAAATTCTCTCCTAAGTTGGGCATAGCATAAAATAAGACACCCCAAGGGTGTCTTAAATACTTACTTCTGAAATTAATAAACTTGCTCAACCTCAGCAATTTCAGGAATAAACTCAAGCAAACGTCGCTCAATTCCCATTTTCAGTGTCATAGCTGAACTTGGGCAAGAACCACAAGCCCCCTGTAGCCGTAGTTTGACGATTGGGCCATCTATCTCTACCAGTTCAACATTTCCACCATCAGACATTAAGTAAGGACGCAAATCGTCCAAAACTTTTTCTACATTTTCAGTAGTTAATTCCATTGTTTGTGTTGCGGACATCATTGACCTCTAAAAAGTGGGATTGTGCTACTAAGCAGGCAGCTATATTGATCCTAGTTCACCTGCAAAAGAAAAGGGTGTGGTCAAAACCTATTGGTTGCTACCAGCAGGGGAGGCTGGGGAGGCTAAACAACTGCTGGTTCTAGCAGCTTGACATTTTTATAGTTAAACTCGGTCGTAGTCTGCTGACCTTGCTCAGTAGAATGCACTACTTGACGATTCATCACATAATAATCGCCCATCTGCTCGTAACTATCCTCAAACTTTAATTCTTTAATCAATTCATTTGTCTGAGGATTACGGAAGATAACATCATAGCCAGTTGACACATAACCTTTGCCTGTATCCAAGCTTTCCTTGGTATCAATTACAAAAGCCATGCGACCCATAACCCGACTAACTTGGCAAATTTCCTTACCCCTAATTTTATAGTTAGAACCCATCGCGTCGCCTTTGACGAGGATTTCTAAAGCACCTGTATCGTCTTGGTTGCCCAAACTAAACTCATTTTTACCATGAGCTTTTTCAAAAAATGACCGTTTGCGGTGGGTGACTACATCCCTGAGTTGGGTATATATACTTTCTTGGACAGTTTCATCTGCAATACCTGTAACTTCCACGCTCAAGTCTTTGTTGATGCGAATTTTACCTGTGTAAACTTCCTCACCTTGCTTGAGTTCTATATCTGCACTGTAACCAGGAAAGTTTTCGTCCCAAGTGTAGCGGTTTTCGTAGGCAACCTGAAATAAATCACGGGCGTTTTTTTGTTCTGTCATGATATCTTGATAAAATCTACTTCTTGTTTAGTTTAAAAAGCTTTGCGGTTTTAATGGTAGTAAACAGCAAATTTTGATCTGGTGAGAGGTTACTGTTGAGTGAATTAATCGTTCCATTCGCCTCTAGGCGGTACAGGCGGGTTGCGGGGTAGTGAACGGGTCAATTCTTCGTCTTGATTTGTTTCACCCCTAAGCCACTGTCTAACGGCTGTTTCAATCACCTTACTAGGATCATTAGTCAGGTGTTTGATTTGATTTAAAAGTTCTGGATCTAGACGGATAGAAATTTCTGTCTTGTCAGTCGCAGACTGGGGAGATAAAGTGCGGTCGTTCATAGGTACTAAATTTTAGGAAAATTTTAAATAGCAATTAGGGGTGCGGTGATTTGCAGGGCGGTTGATGCAGTTGACTGGACATGGATAATTCCAGAATAGTTGATCTAGGGCTAACAGTGCTATTAAGTTAAGTAGCTGGGTGGAAATAAACGCTCTTCATGGAGGCTGGTCATTGGTCATCGACAACGTTACTGCAATTAATAGGTAACTTCCTGCTACTATCTGCGGATAGACAACAGAAACATTAAAATACATTAAGCATAGTCAAATTTTTATTGCTGCTCAGTATAGTGCTGGTCTTTATATCTTATGACTGACGTTCCCGTTTCTCGTATTCGTAATTTTTGCATCATTGCCCACATTGATCACGGAAAATCGACATTAGCAGACCGACTCTTACAATCGACAGGGACGGTAAAAGACCGTGAAATGAAGGAACAGTTCCTCGACAACATGGACTTGGAACGGGAACGTGGGATAACAATTAAGCTGCAAGCTGCGCGGATGAACTACACAGCTGCAGATGGCGAACAGTACGTTCTCAACTTGATTGATACCCCTGGACACGTAGATTTCTCTTATGAGGTCTCGCGCAGTCTGGCCGCGTGTGAAGGGGCGCTGTTAGTAGTAGATGCTTCCCAAGGGGTTGAAGCGCAAACTCTGGCTAATGTTTATCTTGCCCTTAATCATAATCTAGAGATTATCCCAGTTCTTAACAAAATAGATTTACCAGGCGCTGAACCAGAGCGAGTTAAATCTGAGATTGAGGAAATTATTGGACTTGATTGTAGTGGTGCAATTTTGGCTTCTGCAAAAGAAGGCATAGGGATTAATGAAATTCTCGAATCTATTGTTCACCTAGTCCCGCCGCCAAGCGATACAGTTGCTCAACCCTTACGGGCATTGATTTTTGATAGTTACTACGATAGCTATCGTGGTGTGGTTGTGTACTTCCGTGTGATGGATGGGACAGTCAAAAAAGGCGATCGCATCCGCCTCATGGCTACTGGTAAAGAATGCCAGATTGATGAATTAGGTGTACTCTCACCTACCCAGGTACAACTAGATGAACTTCATGCAGGTGAAGTAGGTTATCTCGCTGCGGCAATTAAAGCTGTTGGAGATGCCCGTGTTGGCGACACATTTACTCTTGTTAATGCGCCAGCAACAGAAGCTTTACCTGGTTACACCGAAGCTAAACCAATGGTATTTTGCGGCTTGTTCCCCACAGATGCCGATCAATACCCAGATTTGCGAGAAGCACTGGAGAAACTCAGGCTGAATGATGCCGCACTCAACTATGAGCCAGAAACCTCTAGCGCCATGGGATTTGGTTTCCGGTGTGGTTTCTTAGGCTTGCTGCACATGGAAATTGTCCAAGAGCGGTTAGAGCGAGAATACAATCTTGATTTAATTACTACTGCTCCTTCTGTGGTTTATCGGGTAACAACTAATAAAGGAGAAGTAGTATTCGTTGATAATCCTAGTCACTTGCCAGATCCTCAACACCGAGAAAAAATTGAAGAACCTTATGTCAAAGTAGAGATGATTACGCCAGAAGAGTACGTCGGTACTTTGATGGAATTGTGTCAAAATCGGCGGGGCGTTTTCACAGACATAAAGTATTTAACCCAAGGGCGGACAACCTTAACTTATGAGTTACCACTAGCGGAAGTAGTGACAGACTTTTTTGACCAGATGAAATCTCGCACACGCGGTTACGCCAGCATGGAATATCAAATAATTGGCTATCGCGAGAATACTCTGGTTAAATTAGACATCATGATTAATGGTGATCCAGTCGATGCTTTAGCAATGATTGTTCATCGGGATAAAGCCTATAATGTTGGTCGGGCAATGGCAGAAAAATTAAAAGAATTAATTCCACGCCATCAATTTAAAGTACCGATTCAAGCAGCTATTGGTAGTAAGGTGATTGCTAGCGAACAAATTCCGGCATTAAGAAAGGATGTGTTAGCAAAATGTTACGGCGGAGACATTTCCCGAAAGAAAAAATTATTGCAGAAGCAAGCCAAGGGTAAGAAGCGGATGAAGTCTGTAGGTACGGTTGACGTGCCTCAAGAAGCATTTATGGCGGTACTACGTCTGGATCAGGAATAATTTTTATAACCACAAAACGCCCCAGAATATAATTTTGGGGCTACTCAAAATAAATCAGGACTTACGTAGGTTGAAAGAGTTAAATAGTACCAAAATGCTGATGATTTAAGAATTTTTCCCATTCACCAATCACCAGTTCCCAGTCCCCAAACCCTGGATTTTTGGTAAAAATGCGTAATTCCTGTAAATATTGGGTGCGTAGCTTGTCAATATTTTTCTAAGGAATGGGAAAAATATATTTGTGCTAGACAGCGCAGCAGTCTAAGGTTAATTTGGAATACCAATTCACACATCAGTCAATTTTAAAATAATGCGAATTTTAGTTACAGGTGGAGCAGGTTTCATTGGTTCCCATTTGATTGATCGCTTAATGGCAGAAAATCATGAAGTTATTTGCTTAGATAACTTTTACACTGGTAGCAAGCGCAATATTCTCAAGTGGTTGGATAATCCTTACTTTGAATTAATCCGCCACGACATTACTGAACCAATTCGACTAGAAGTAGATCAAATTTATCATCTAGCCTGCCCTGCTTCTCCTGTTCACTACCAATACAACCCAGTTAAAACTGTTAAAACTAATGTTATTGGTACGCTAAATATGTTGGGTTTAGCCAAGCGTGTGAAGGCGAGATTTTTGCTTGCTTCTACATCTGAAGTTTATGGCGATCCAGATGTGCATCCCCAACCAGAAGAATATCGCGGAAATGTTAATCCAATCGGCATTCGTGCTTGTTACGACGAAGGGAAGCGAATTGCAGAAACGCTTTCATTTGACTACCATCGCCAAAATAATGTAGATATCCGTGTAGCTCGCATATTCAATACTTATGGTGCGCGGATGTTGGAAAATGACGGGCGCGTAGTTAGTAATTTTGTGGCTCAGGCGTTACGAGGAATACCTTTAACTGTATACGGTGAGGGTTCGCAAACTCGCAGTTTTTGCTATGCTTTTGATTTGGTAGATGGCTTAATCCGGTTAATGAATGGTGAGCATATTGGCCCAATAAATTTGGGAAACCCAGATGAATATACTATTTTAGAACTGGCGCAAAAAATTCAACAGATGATTAATCCTGATGCGGAAATCATTTTTAAACCGCTACCACAAGATGATCCTCGTCAGCGACAACCAGATATTACAAAAGCGAAAAGTTTGTTGGGTTGGCAACCTACTATTCCTTTAGAAGAAGGGTTAAAACTAACAATAGATGATTTTCGCGATCGCTTGGGATTAACCCACCCGCAGCTTACTGCATCGACATAGATTCAATTAACCATACAGGGAAGGTATCTTCCCTTATTCCCAACTTATCTTATATTTTAAGGATTTTACCCCATGCGTGTTTGTGTTATTGGTACTGGCTACGTTGGCTTAGTAACTGGGGCTTGCCTTGCTCATATTGGACATCATGTTATCTGTGTTGATAATAATGAAGAAAAAGTCAAATTAATGAAGGCTGGACATTCCCCAATCTACGAACCAGGATTGTCAGAAATTATGCAATCTGCTATTAGTGCAGGTAAACTTGAATTTACTTCAGATTTGGCTGCTGGGGTGGCGCATGGGGAAATTTTATTTATTGCTGTAGGAACGCCTGCTTTACCAAATGGTGAAAGTGATACCCGCTATGTTGAAGCAGTGGCGCGTGGGATTGGTGAGCATTTAGATCACAGCTATAAGGTAATTGTAAATAAATCTACTGTACCGATTGGATCGGGTGATTGGGTGCGAATGATTGTGCTTGATGGTGTTTTAGAACGGCAAAAGTCTTTAGTGGGTGCAGGTGGCGTTGCTTTGGATGAGAAGGTGGCAGAAATTGCTGCCGACTTTGATGTAGTTAGTAATCCAGAGTTTTTGCGTGAAGGTTCAGCTATTTACGACACTTTTAATCCAGACCGGATTGTGTTGGGTAGTAATAACAACAGAGCGATCGCCATGATGCAAGAACTCTATACACCTATTGTCGAGCGTCAGTACGCAGAAGACAAGTCTTTAGCGCCAATACCAGTAGTGGTGACAGACATTAATTCTGCTGAGATGGTTAAATATGCGGCGAATGCTTTTTTAGCTACTAAAATTAGTTTTATTAATGAAATAGCTAATATCTGCGATCGCGTTGGTGCTGATGTTACCCAAGTTGCTCAAGGAATTGGTCTTGACTCTCGCATCGGTAGTAAATTCTTGCACGCAGGTATTGGTTGGGGTGGTTCATGTTTCCCTAAAGATGTCTCTGCTTTAATTCATACAGCCGATGACTATGGCTATGAAACTCATCTGTTAAAAGCTGCTGTTAATGTTAACCAACGCCAGCGTTTAATTGCTGTTGAAAAACTTCAGCAAGTTCTAAAAATTCTCAAAGGTAAAACTGTTGGATTACTGGGACTAACCTTTAAGCCAGATACCGATGATATGCGTGATGCACCCGCACTCAATATTATTGAACATCTCAACCGTTTAGGAGCGAAAGTCAAAGCTTACGATCCCATTGCATCTCAAAGTGGAATGCGTCACGGTTTGGGCGGTGTGATGGTAGAAACTGATCCAGAACGCTTGGCTGATGGCTGCGATGCTTTGGTACTGGTGACAGAATGGCAGCAATTTCGGCAGTTAGACTATCAAAAAATGGCTACTTTAATGAATAATCCTGTGATGATTGATGGTCGTAACTTCCTTGATCGCGAAAAATTAGAAAGTGTTGGTTTCCGTTATGTGGGAATTGGTCGCTAGATCAATTAATAATTACCAATTAAGTATGTGGGCATAAATAAATGGCAGGAATGGTTTTCACTCTTGAGCCATTCACCAGTCCACAGTAAAGAGTGATGGCTCTTTAACGTTTAATTTTACCCACATACTTACATTGTTAGTAATAAATCTTTGAGTTGTTTCTGGTATAGAAGTCGCTTCGAGATATAACAGAGTTGCTTCTTTCAAATTTTTAACTTATTTTGCAAGTTATTGAGTAGGATTTTTAGTACTCAAATAAGCGATAAAACAAGAAATAATAAATCCTGTAAAAAATATGGGTGAAGATTTTTTCCAATCAAAAACACCTCCACCAACTTTGAAGGCAACTATTGCTACACAAATGAGAAATGAAATAAATACAAACGTAATTACAACACCCTCAAAAAAGCTGTAATTATTTTTATTACTCATTGCTTAAATTTTGCCTGAATTATGGTGAACATCAACGATAAAACATTATATTTTAGTCAGATCAGTGATGACTAGGTAGAAGTGATTACACTTTAAGAAAACACCTTTTTTTATATATGGGTAGTGTGGGCATCTGTCCCCCATGATGATTAAGAAAGCAAAATGCTCCCACTACGCACGCACTATAGCTGATCGATGAATGCTTACTAATATACAGTGAAAGAATTGACAACTTGCTTTAAGAGCGATCGCACTTTTTGCCAGCGCTTTTCGGTAGTTGAAGCGTTGAAGGTATAAAGCTTACCTCGGTTGATGGCAACACTGGCTAAGTTGTGTCGTTCTTGATTGGGAAGTTTAACCGCATATTCCAGCATATAATAATTTTTAGCCCCAACTTCACGGGCTTCGGCATTAACTAATTCTGCTGTGCGTCCAGAGTCAGGGGGTGCGATCGCGCTTTTTCCCAGTTTATAACCAACTTCCCCAGGCGTACCTAAATCAGTCAGGGATTTGTCCCTAGATACTGGGCTAATTACCACACTGATATTTTCACTCGGCTCGATAATATCGTGGAAAACAATATCTGCGCCATTATTTACCTTGACAGCAACCCAGCCATTCGGATAGAAAAATCTATAGCTGTCAGATGTATCTTCATATCTTTTAAATCCGTTGGCACTTGCAGGGCTAATACCCACTTGCAGACTTAAACTAAATACCAGCAGTAAAATTACGGCAATTCGTTTGAGCATTTGCCTTTTCCTTAAAAACCTTGGAGCGATCAGATTAATCATTCTCTCACGGCTAGACTACCTGAAAGCTGTAATATTATTGATTGTTGGCTAGTTTTTTATAGCAGTACCTCTGTCAGCTATCAGATGATAGCTACGCCACGACGCAGAGTGCCTACAGCTTTAATCATGCGCCAATGTTCCCAAGAGTTTCATAAATATTGAATGTCCTAACCTATCCGGCTATAGCTATAAGTTAACTTACTCGTTATGGTGTTTCCTACCAGACTTCGATTAGAGCATTAAGATAATTAACAGCTACCGTCTAATTTACTAGCTATGAAGAGTAGTGATCTAAATATTGTGATTGCACAACACCCAAAAACCAGCAAAATCCAGCAGAAAACGATTTTTGGGGCTTTGGCATGGATGCCTTTTGCCTTGATACTAGGTGGAATGACACCAATGCAGGCACAACTGCCAATTCAGTTCCCAATGGTAGTGGCGCAAGCAAAGCCCCAGATCAGTGCTGTAGATTTATATAATCGCGGTGTCGATCAGCTAGAAAATGGGGACTACAAGGCAGCGATCGCACTTTTTGACCAAGCGCTCAAAATAAATTCCCAAGATGCCGATGCTTTCTATAACCGCGCTTATGCCTACAGTTTATTAGGCAGTTACTCAGAAGCAATCAAAGATTACACCCAAGCTATTAACCTTAAGCCTGACTTCGGCGATGCTTATTCTAACCGTGCTTATGCCTACTATGTTGCAGGTAATTATCAAGCAGCGATCGCCGATTGTACACAAGCAATTCGCATTAATCCCAAAAATGCTGATGCCTATATTTACAAAGGCAATGCTTATGATGATTTAGGAGAACATCTTGCTGCAATTGAAAATTATAATCAAGCTTTAACAATTGACCCAAAAAACGCTAAAGCTTACTATAATCGGGCTTTAGGCTACAATCGCCAAAAAAACCATCTTAAAGCAATTGAGGATTATACTCAGTCAGTACGTCTCGATAGCGGTTTTGCAGAAGCCTACTATAACCGAGGTGTTAGTAGCTTGCAATTGGGAAAAAAGTCAGAAGCAATAGAAGATCTTCGCAAAGCAGCAGATATTTATCTTAGCCAGAAAAAGACCCAAAATTATCAAAGTGCGATCGCGTTAGTCAAACAGCTTCAGCAAACTCAATGATTTAGAATTTACGCTAACCGTCGAATCCGCAATGCAGGGGACAGAGGGGTATTTAGATAATAATATTCCCTCCTCATTCCTCCCGCCTCTCTTCTCACTCCTCATTCCTCCCTCCTCTCAGTCCTATGATTATCATCGTTATGGGAGTCACTGGTAGTGGTAAAACTACCATTGGTAAGCAACTTGCAGCTTTACTCAACTGGGACTTTTGTGATGCCGACTCTTTCCACTCACTAGCAAATATTAAGAAAATGAGCCACGGTATTCCTCTAAGCGATACAGATCGGATACCGTGGTTGTTATCACTGCAACAAGCCATTGACAGTTGGTTGCAGGAGGGGAAAAATATTGTATTAGCCTGTTCTGGATTGAAAGCTACCTATCGTCAAATTCTGTTGCGTGATCCGCCAAGTGTGTGTCTAGTTTACCTGAAAGGTAGCTTTGAGCTAATTAATCAGCGACTTAGCAACCGCAAAAATCACTTTATGAATCAAGAGTTACTCCAAAGTCAGTTTGATGCTTTGGAAGAACCAACATTAGAGGAAAGTATTTGGGTGGATATATCACAACCGCCAACAGTTTTAGCCCAGCAAATCATCGACAAGCTGCAAGTATCACATTAAATTTACTTAAAAACTTATAAATTTAATTATGTATGTAGATCCGCAAAAAATCACCGCAGAAAAATCCAGTATGCTGCATTCATCTAATCGGATGCTAGAAACTATACTGCGCGATCGCTATAAAATTCTTAAACAGTTAGGAAGCAGACAATTTTGCGATACTTATTTAGCTAAAGACGAGGATCTACCAGAACAACCTTTTTGCGTTGTTAAACAACTTAGTCCAAAAGATCTCGATCCTTTATTTTGGCCAACTGCTAAAAGATTATTTACTACTGAAGCTGAAGTATTACATCGTTTGGGTAAACACGATCAAATTCCCCAACTTTTAGCTTTATTTAAAGAAAATCAAGAATTTTATTTAGTTGAAGAGTTTATAGAAGGTAACGACTTAAGCGAAGAAATATCTGTAGGTAAACAGTGGAACGAGGAACAAGTTATTGTATTTCTTTACGAGATTTTAGGAATATTAGCTTTTGTTCATCAAAATCATGTCATTCACAGGGATATCAAGCCATCAAATTTAATTAGACGAAAAAAAGATGGCAAGATTGTTATAATTGATTTTGGTGCAGCAAAACAAATTCCCACAGATATTGCTACTTTCAAAGGGCAGACAAGCTTCACCGTAGCTATTGGTACTCCTGGTTATGTAGCCAACGAACAAGCCAATGGTAATCCCAAATTTAATAGTGATATTTATGCTACCGGAATAATTGCTATTCAGGCACTCACAGGAATACATCCTTTACCAAAAGATACAACAACGAATGAAATAATCTGGCGAAACCAAATTAATATCAACCCGGAATTAGCAGACATTTTAGATAAAATGGTACGTTACGACTTTCAAGAACGCTACCAATCAGCAGATGAAGTTTTGCAAGCAATTAAAAGTGTATTTGATCAAAAAATCTCTTCATCTTTAGTCGTTTCCCCTCCAGTATTACCATTAGCACCTGTTCCAAGCACACAATCACAAGTAAATAAATGGTCGCGAGGTGATTTAATCGCGGCTTCAGCACTGTTTTTTGCCTTGTTAGCATTTCTTTCTACATTAATTCAGTTACCAATATTTATTAAAATCTTAAAAGAAAATCAAGCAACAAATATAGCTAACCAACAACCTCAAACCCAGCTTGATACTAATTGGATTGATTATCACAATATAGAGCAAGGTATTAAAATTAAATATCCCGCAAACTGGGAAAGACAAGACATACAAAACCCTGTAACAGCAGAGGTAGTAATATTTCTTCCTGCTCAAGAAAGCGAGAATAATATATTCCCTACCAAGCTAGTTATTAAAGTTGAAGATTTATCAAAACGACCGATGACATTAGATGAATATACAAATTCAGTTATTTGGGAAATTAGGCAATTTCTGCAAGAGGCTAACATTATTAAATCTAGTTCAGCTACCTTAGCACATCGACCTGCCCATAAAATTGTTTACAGTGGAAAATATCAACAGTCAGAATTAGTTACTAACATGGAAGTATGGGCTTTAAAAAGTAATAAAGTTTACATTATTACTTATTCAGCCGATTCAAAAAAATATTCAGAGTCATTAGAAACCGCTAAACAAATGATTAAATCTTTTGAAATTGATTAAAATATTTAGCATATAAAAAAATAATTCCAAGTTTTAATTGCTGTTCAATGTATACAAATAACTGCAATTGAAATATAGTTTTTAATCATTAAAAAACTATCGTCAGTACAATCAACTCAAGTAGTTATTAAACTTTTATCAAAAAAATATTTTACAACTAAAAATAATAAATAATGTTAGGAACAACTATTAGAGAGCGATACAAAATTATTAAATACTTGGGCGGTAGTGGTTTAAGTGAAACTTATCTTGCAAAAGATATTTATTTACCTAAGAACTGCTACTGTGTAATCAAGCAAATTAATTATAGATTTGATAGTTCGTTTACTACAGAGGCAGCAAAATCTCGTTTAAAGAATCAAGCGAAAATACTTTATAGTTTAGGTAAACATGACAAAATCCCCAGATTATTAGCTGACTTTGAAGAAAATAATAAATTTTATTTAGTTTATGAATTTCTTGAGGACTTACACAATCGTAAATACCGATTTAGAACTTATATAAATAAACATATAAAAAGTGTAGCAGCCGTAAAGATCAAGCGATCGCCTCAGTGTGAAAAAAATCAACAGTTAATTTGGGATATTAATAATCAAAAACTAGAAGTAGAGAAAGCTGCTGGCAAAATATTTAAAACTCAGCAAGTTTTTTTTAATAATTGGTCGCGCAGTGAAATAACTACCTTAATGGCGCTGTTGATTACTGTTATAGCTTGTATGACATCTTTAGCTAGATTGCCGGAATCTATAAATCTAAGTGCTAAAAATCAACAAAGAGTTGCTGTTAATCAACAGTTTTTTAGACTAACTCCTAAGTTAATAATTTATCACAATATTCAAAATGGCATCAAAATTAAATATCCTGAAAATTGGGAAAGGCAAGATATCCACAATCCGGTTACTGGTGAAGTAGCTGTATTTATACCACCAGAGGAAGGTAATTCAGCACAGTCTCAAACAAAGATAATAATTAGAATTGAGGATTTATCTAAACAACCCATGTCCTTAGATGAATATACTAATTCGTCAATTTTGGAAATAAAAAATTTTTTGAGTAATGCTAAAATTGTTGAATCAAAATCAACTACAATTGCTCAATTTCCAGCCCATTTATTAATTTATAGTGGTCTTAATGAGCCATATAGTTTACCGACCAATTTAGAAGTTTGGACGTTAAAAAATAATAAAGCTTACATTATTACCTATACATCAACATCAGCTAAATATGAGGAATTTTTAGGGATAGCCAAAGAAATGATCGAGTCTTTGGAAATTTCATAATTAGGACTTACGTAAGCCGAAAACCTAGATCCCCCTAGTCCACTTTTTAGGGGATTTAGGGAGATATCTGCGTAAGGCATGATAATTTTATTTATAAGCAATAATACATCTATTGCTAGTTTTAGCGATCGCCTCACCTATTGACAACTGAGCGAATTGACTTCAAGGCAGGAAGCTTGGGATTAGAAGTATCTGATTCAACTTCTTGTAGCAACTGCTTGAGATTAACGTAAGCTTCGCCCTCGTAGTAGAAAATCAGTGAATTTGAACTGCTACTCAATTCAATGGGTCTACCCGCCGCACGCGCCCTCAGATTTAGTAAACGTTCTAGAACTAGCTGAGAATCGCTGCCAGTTTGAAGAGTTAGAATCACTGCATTCTTAGTACACTCACCGCCTGGATAGCTAGCAAGGCACAAAACAGGGTAGCGGTTAACAATACCAGTTCTAATAAATTTTAAAGTGCCGTTGTCGCTGAACCTTTGAAACTTGGCAGAAACATCCTGACACCGACGCATAGGGGTGTAGCTGACGCGGCTGAAATTATTTGAAACCCAGCGAATCATTGGTACTTCCCCACGTGAGGTTTGAACTAAAGTCGCTGGTACATTGTTGGCTGTGCCACAAAAAAAAGTATTGCCCTCAGCATAGCTGGGTTGAGTAATAGTAGCAGTTGAAAGAAGTGCGATCGCACTTACACTTACTGCCTGTGCAAATAACCTAATTTTCATAGTAATGCTACGGTTTGCCAAAAAATCGTGTTGATTAATTAGTATTATCTGAATATTTATGCAAATTTAGGTGATTTCTTAATTACGAATTCCATAGAAATGCAGCAATATATAAATTAAATGCGTAGTGAGATCATGGCGCAAACCAACCTAACCAACTATCCCTACCCTTCAGCGCGACGAGTAATTTTAGGCAAAAGGTACGCTGTAGCAACTAGCCAATCATTGGCAACTATGGCGGGAATGGAAATATTTTTAGCTGGAGGAAATGCTGTAGATGCTGCTATTGCGACTGCTATTGCCCTGACTGTTGTTGAACCAACTTCTAACGGTATTGGTGGAGACGCTTTTGCTTTAGTTTGGGATGGCAAGTTACATGGTTTAAATGCTTCTGGTAAAAGTCCTCAGCATCTCACTATTAATCATTTTGCAGAAATAAATCAAATTCCTCAGTTTGGCTGGCTACCCGTAACAGTACCAGGAGCAGTTTCAGGTTGGCGCAGTTTGTGGGAACGTTGGGGAAAGCTACCATTTGAACAACTGTTTGTACCAGCAATTCGCTATGCCGAGGAAGGTTTTCCAGTTTCACCCGTAACAGCACAAGCTTGGCAGCAAGCGGCAAATGTATACTTACCCCTTCAGGGTGCAGAATTTGAGTATTTTAAATCAGTATTCTTCCCAAAAAACCGCGCACCAGTAGCAGGGGAAATATGGGGAAGTAAAGTTCATGCTCAAACTTTAAAAGAAATTGCTTCTACTGGTGGTGAAAGCTTTTATCAAGGTAAACTTGCAGAGCAAATGGGTAATTTTGCTGCTGATACTAATGGACTTTTAACCGCAACTGACTTAGCAGCACACCGCCCAGAATGGGTAGAACCAATTTCTACAAATTACCGCGATCTGACAGTTTGGGAATTACCCCCTAATACTCAAGGAATAGCTACTTTAATCGCTTTAAATATCTTAGAAGGTTTTGATCTTGCTCGTTATCCCCGCGAATCTGTAGAAAGTTACCATTTGCAAATTGAAGCAATGAAGTTGGCATTTGCAGACTTGCATCGCTATGTTGCTGATTTGCGCTATTTAGATGTTTCTTTAGGACAACTTTTAGATTTAACTTATGCAGCAGAACGTCGTAAGTTAATTAAAGAAAATGCGATCGCACTAGCCCAAGCAGGTTTGCCCAAAGGCGGAACTGTGTATCTAGCAACCGCAGACGAAGATTTGATGGTTTCCTTTATCCAATCTAATTACAAAGGTTTTGGCAGTGGTATTCTCATTCCTGAGACTGGTATAGCACTGCATAATCGAGGATTAGGTTTTACCCTTGAAGCGGGGCATCCCAATCAATTAAGCCCAGGTAAACGACCATTTCACACCATTATTCCTGGTTTCCTGACACAAAACAATCAACCTTTAGGGTCGTTTGGTGTAATGGGAGCATCAATGCAACCACAAGGACATTTACAAGTAGTAGTTAATCTTGCAGACTATGGCATGAATCCTCAATCAGCTTTAGATGCTCCCAGATGGCAATTTGTTGCAGGAAACACAGTGCTTTTAGAGGAAAGTGTGCGATCGCAAATTGTGCCTGAATTAGCTAGGCGAGGTCACAACGTCCAGGTTAGCACTGCACAAGGAATATTTGGAAAAGGTCAGATTATTTTTAGACAAGGAGAAGTAATTGTAGCAGCTTCAGAACCCCGCGCGGATGGTTTGGCTCTTGCTCAATAAGAGACTTTTCGTATAAGTTAAGTTTTGGATAATTAACCACAGATAAAACACAGATGGACACAGATGTCCGCATAGCGTTGTCGCAGATTACACAGATAGAATAAGGAATTTTTGCAAGATGTTTAAGATGTTTTGCCACAATTTAGCGATTTTTAAATAGCAAGTTGCTTATTTAAAAACCATGTGACTTCAGGTAGATGATTTTTTTTATCGAAAATATTACTATTATTTCCAAAAATATTGTTGGCTATATTTTAGTAAGCCTAAGTGGGGGTCAAAATGTCATGGCAAGGTTGAGAGGTAAACAGACTGATAATAGCTTACCAATTCTGATTATATCACTTTTAATTTTAGGAGCCATAGTAGTACCTTTGCAATATTCCAACGCTATTAACTTGGTTGACGGTTTTGGAGATAATCAAGAAGATAGTCCTCCTACAAATAATGTTTCTCCACAACCAAGTGTTAACCAAGACACACTTGATAAAGTAGATAAAATTGACAAATAGGGGAAAAGATGCTTAAGGGAAATGACATAATTGGTATGCCAATTGTCGCTCATGATACAGGCGAACAAATTAAAGTAGTTAAAGATTTAATTTTTGATCATAATAGCAAACTGCTCGGATTTTTAGTAGCAGAAAAAAGCTTGTTTAAAGACACGCAGGTACTACCATTACATAGTGTTAAAGTTATTGGGAGAGATGTAATTATTGCTACCTCAGAAACTGCGATCGCATCAGCGTCGCGCCTACCTGAAATTCAACAAGCTTTAGAACCAAACATTGTGATGGGAGGTACAAAAATTGTTACAGAGGAAGGATACGACCTTGGTACAATTATCGACCTTTACTTTGACAAGCAAACAGCCTTAATAGAAGGCTATGAAGTTAGGGGTGGATTATTTGCAGATCCCCAATATCAAATATCCTTTGTCCCAGCACCCCATAACCTGAAAATTGGTGATGACGTGGCATTTGTGCCGCGTGATATTGCTGAAATGATGACAGAAAGGATTACTTTAATTAATACTCCAACCACATCTTATTCAGACAATCTATCATCAGTTAAATCCAATGAAACAATTAGCTTAAACAATAACACCGAAAATATTATCACTTCAAAAGGATCATTTATAGTTTCCGAAAATCAACCCTTGCCACCTGTTGCGGAGGTATATACAACAGATGGAAGTACTAATTTAGAAGCTAAAAAAGGACTTTTAGAGACTGCAACCACAAATGGCGATCAACTTCATGCAACTGAGGAAAATAGTAATGAGCAATCACAAACTGCAATTACCCTATATAGAGTAGAACAAACTGCGGGGTTGCGTGTGCGTTGCTCTATTAAAACTCAAGAAGGCATATATGTTGCTGCCTTGGGTCAAATAGTTACCGAAAAAGTCATTGCCCGCGCCACAATGTATCAACAAGAACGGGCATTAATTGATGCAGTTTGTACAACATCTTCTAGCAGCCATTCACCTGAAGAAGTAACAAGTATTCAGTTATATGGTGGCAAAGTTACAAAAAAAACTAGAGGTAATATTAGAGAACAACTTAGTAGCCTAATCAATCACTTTCAACAACAAGGTATAGACCAAGAAGTTAAGTTAATCAAAAAAGCTGTAGGGCGACGAGTTAACCGCGTCATTCTAGACAAAAACGACAATCTTATCCTTGATGTCGGTCAACTAATCACTTATCAAGCAATTGAACAAGCACGACGAGCTAACGTACTAGATATTTTACTGGATTCGGTAGATCACAAAAATCAAAAATTCCTCAAGGGAGATCGTCTAAGAACAAAAATTTATTAAATATTGCCCAACATAAAACAATTGTCTTAATAAATTTTATTTTCATGGTGCAAACACTATCTTGAGCAAAAAACTGTGTTTCAATCAAAATCTAGTCAGCAAGAAACCCTACCTCTGGGTATTCAACTTATGTTAGGAAAACTTTTGGGTGGGCGCTATAAAATTATCAGTCACCTGGGAGGTGGAGGATACGGTCAAACTTATTTGGCTGAAGATATACATTTACCTAATAATCCACGCTGCGTGGTTAAGCAACTTAAGCCTCAAATTACAGATGCGTGGAATTTACAAACAGCTAGTCGTTTATTTAATACAGAAGCCGAAGTTCTTTATAAATTGGGTAACCATTCCCAAATTCCCCGCCTTTTTGCTCACTTTGAGGAAAATAAAGAATTTTATCTTGTCCAAGAGTTTATTGATGGTACTGATCTGAGTCAAGAATTAACTCCTGGTCAACCCATAAGCGAATCACAAGTATTTGAGATTTTACAACAAACATTAGAAGTTTTAGACTTTGTTCATCAGCAACGGGTAATTCACCGCGATATTAATCCTCGAAATTTAATTAGACGTAAGCAAGATCGCAAGTTAGTTTTAATTGATTTTGGAGCCGTTAAACAAATTAGCACTAGGGTATTTAATGCCCAAACACAAGGTGGTGAGACAGTTGCTATTGGTACAGCAGGGTATATGCCCACTGAACAAGTGAACGGTCATCCGCGCTTCTGTAGCGATATATATGCACTCGGAGTAATTGCGGTTCAAGCTTTAACAGGGTTAGATCCCGCACGTAACCAATTACCGAGAGATCCCAAAACAGGTGAAATTTATTGGCGAAATCGAGCAGTAGTTAACCCTGGTTTGGCAAATATAATAGACCGAATGATTCTATCTAACTTTCAAAAGCGTTATCAGTCAACCAACGAAGTTATTCACGATTTAAATAACTGGAAAAGCTCTCAGGCAACTTTAAATCTGATTAACAATAATAATGCCGCTCCCTCAGAAATCAGTCCCCTACCTAGATCAAAGAATAAAAAATCTCTCCAACCCATACAACTAGGGCTAGGCTTGGCGGTTATTAGTATAATATTGTTGCTATTTAAGATATTTATATCCCAACAATCCCAAGCAGTTAAAACAAGTAATGATACAGCTAAAACAACTCTGAACAAATCTTCCGCAATTGATAGTAAACAAGCATTAATTCCGCCTGTCACTAGCCCCATCCCTGAATTTAGGTTATCTAGAAGTAAAGCTAATCGGGTGGCTAGATTTATCAAGCAAGGCGATCGCATGATTGAATCGGGGCAATATCAAGAGGCTCTCACCGCTTATAATAATGCTTTGGCTATCAAAGCAGCTTATGAGGAAGCTTATTGGGGTCGCTGTTATGCTTTTGCTAACTTGCAGCGATATCAAGAAGCAATTGAAGCTTGTAATAAGGCACTACAAACTAACCCAGACTATTACAAAGCTTGGTGGAGTAAAGGTAACGCTTTAGATGCCTTAAAACGTTATAATGAAGCCTTAGCACACTACGATCAGGCGCTAAAGATTAAGCCAGATTTTGCAGAAGCTTTGATTAATAAAGGTGCTACATTAACTTTTTTGCAGCGTTATGAAGAAGCACTTGCTAGCTACGATCAGGCTTTGAAAATTAAGCCAGATTTACCCGAAACTTGGAATAATAGGGGAATTGCATTAACTAATTTGAAACGGTATCCAGAAGCGATCGCATCTTTTGAAAAAGCAATTAAAATTAAGCCAAATTACCAACTGGCTCTTGAAAACCGCAAACAAGCGCAACAACAACTAGGGAAGTAACTCCGATGCGCTAATATTATTAAACTATTTATTCCTCGCAGATTGTGAACGCTTGTGGTTGGCAACGTTTAATACTAACTTTTATTCCTCGCGCTCCCTCACTTTGAAGGTCTTCAATATATCCAGAGCAATATTCCTTTGCTTCTCTAAGATTATCAAAATCTCCAAAATAATAAGTACATCTAGGGTAGGTTGTCTTAATTTCTACCCACCAATCTGTGTTAAAACCTTCAAAAAAGCCAATAGTTACATTTTTAATTATAGTGAAAATGTTCATTTTCTCAAAATAATTACTAATGAAAAAACTCAACTATCATTCTTATGCCAGCTAGTTTTTAAGGATTTTGTACTGAATATCAAGCATCTACATCGAAGAATAAATTTAGATTTTTAATTTGTTATCCCTCTGTGGATAGATGTGAGTTTT
Source organism: Oculatellaceae cyanobacterium (assembly GCA_036702875.1). Lineage (GTDB taxonomy): Bacteria > Cyanobacteriota > Cyanobacteriia > Cyanobacteriales > PCC-9333 > Crinalium. The sequence goes on from DATNQB010000059.1 coordinate 112,881, forward strand.
GGTATACATTATCACTTAAGTGTTATATATTTAATTTGTATGAATGGCTAAAGCATTGATATATTGCGATCCCATAATTTACTTATTTCTATTTAAGGATCGGGTAATCAGCAAATTGGGTACAAAAGAGAGAGGCTTTACACAATACAACTAGACAATATCAGAACAGCACCTATTGTTCAGGAGCGTCTAAATGTTTAGCTTTTACTCTAAAACTATACTTAGTCAATCTTTTCCACTAATTTCTAGTGTTGTTATTGGTGTTGGATTAATAATTTTAGGTTACTCGTTAGCTTAACCAGCAATTATATAAGGTGTTTGCTTCTAAATTTTATGTTTGAGCGAGAGAGGAGGGAGGAGAGAGGGTAAGAGTGTTTGATAACTTTTCTCTTAATTAAGAATGTACAAGTTTATTGGCGAGTTAGCTTAGTTTATCTAGCAATTAATAATCAAATACTGTTCAGTTAAAGCTGAAAATACTCAACTGTGTAGGTTTGGTTGACTCATAAAACCCAACATTTTCGAGGATTGGTTGCATTTTGCTCTCGCCTCAACCCAAGTCAAAAATTTGTTAACACTTATGCAAAAGGTTGAATAATTATAGATTAAGGAGAAGGTTGCTAGCAGCTTTAATAAGCAGTTAAATCAAAATATGCTCCCAATTGCTGAATCTTACTTGCGCGAATTTGTTGCCCCACAAGCAGCAGCGATTGATACTGATTCAAAAGTACTGCAAAATGCGATCGCAGGATTAGGCGATCGCTCTTTATTAGCGTTACGGGTTCCCAAAGTTTGGGGTGGCGCGGAAGTAGATCATCAAACATTCTGGGCATTTCAGGAAATGGTAGCCAGATATTCTGGTGCATTAGCCTTCTTGCAAACTCAGCATCAAAGCGCAGGTGCAATGCTTGTTAGTAGTAAGAATGAAGCCCTAAAACAACAATATCTTCCTAATATGGGCAGTGGTAAGTTATTAGTTGGTTTAGGCTTTTCTCAGTTGCGTCGTCAAGGTATCCCGCCAGTAAAAGCACTGCCTGTAGAGAAAGGATATCAACTAAACGGAGAAGTGCCTTGGGTAACAGGATGGGGATTTTTTCAAAATTTTATAGTTGGTGCTGTACTACCCGATAGTAGCAGTGTGTTTGGCATCCTACCTTTAAAAAACACATCCCAAATCGGAGGAGGCGAGATTTCCTTGAGTACTCCCCTACCTTTAGCTGCAATGGCATCAACCAACACTGTTACAGTGCGTCTTAGTGAGTGGTTTTTACCCGCAGAAAATGTATTATTTATCAAACCTGCTAGTTGGATTTACGAAAACGACAAAAAAAACATCCTTAACCCAGGTTTTTTTGCTTTAGGTTGTGCTAGAGCAGGTTTAGATATTGTAGAAACAACTGCAAAAACAAAGCAACTAGACTTTATTAATCAGGCATTTCAGTCTTTAAATCAAGAATTAATCTCTTGTCGTGCAGCCATGATAGAAAATCAGCAACGCGATCAACAAACTATCGCAGAAAAGCTGAAACTTCGGGCTTGGGCAATCGACTTAGCGGTAAGGTGCGCTCATGCAGGGGTGGCGGTTTCTAGTGGCGCAGCTAATAATAAATACCATCCAGCGCAGCGAGTTTACCGTGAAGCTTTAATGTTTACAGTAGTTGCTCAAACTACAGCAGTAATGGAGGCAACTCTTGCTAGGTTAATTCGCATATAATAGCTTAAATATCCCAAGACCGTGACCGAGCAAAATTCCCTATCTTCATCATTAAACGACAACCGTCCTCAAAAAGCGATCGCATATTCCCGTGTCATTCACCTCAGCCATATAATTCATCAGCATATCCCACGCTGGGATAACGATCCACCTGTAGAATTTACCACCGTTGCACAGCTAGAAACTGATGGTTATTACTTGCGACGTTTCTCCCTTGGGGAACATAGCGCCACCCATATTAATGCCCCCAAAAGTTTTTATCCTCATGGTGTAGGTATTGATCAATACTCAGCCGAATCCCTAGTTGTGTCAGCAGTAGTAATTGATATCCGTCAGCAAGTTTCTGTTAATTCTGATTATGTCCTCACTCCTGCTGATATCTCCTTGTGGGAGCAAAAATATGGAAACATACCGCCAGAAAGTGTAGTTATTTTATACACAGGATGGCAAGAAAAGTGGCAAAATCCTGCTGCATTTCTCAACAAAGATTCATCTGATAACTTACATTTTCCTGGTTTTAGCAAAGAAGCAACAGAATTTTTACTAACTCAACGGCAAATATCTGGCATCGGAATAGATACTCATGGAGTAGATGCAGGTCAAGATACTACCTTTGCTACTAATCGTCTAGTATTAGAACAACCTCGGATCGTACTAGAAAATCTCACCAACCTGAATCAACTACCTGCGATCGGTACTACATTAATTATCGGCATCCTACGTCTGCAAAACGGTTCTGGTTCACCAGCAGCAGTAATTGCTTTAATTCCCTGAAACTTTTCTAGATCTATATTCGTTTGAGAGAGGAGGGAGGAGAGAGGAGAGAGGGGGGAGGGGTAAGAAAAAATTTTCTTGCTTTGGTTCATAAGTAAAAACTGATGGTTGTCCCCTGCAAAAGTCGATAAAATCACAGCTACATCTGCGTTAATCTGTTTTCATCTGCGTTAAATATAATACATGAAGTTTAGCCACTTATGTTACTGGCTTATCAATTCAAGCTACAGCCTAACAAAACACAAATTGCAGCAATGGAGCGTTGTTTGCACCTCCTACGCTTGCAATATAACTTTAGGCTGTTAGAGAGAATTGAAGCTTACGAGCAAGTAATTCAACCGAAATTAGGAGAGTATTTTGATTTAAAAAGTCAAGCTGTAATTTATCCCTTAACTTGTTCAATTAGTAAGTCGGCTTTATACGGTGAAGCCTGGAAAATTAACAAGAAAGGAGAGATAAAAAGAAAGTCTGCCTATGAGATGCAGTCGTCTGATTTACCTAACTTAAAAAAAGAAAGACCTTGGTATAAAGACATACCATCTCAACCATTGCAACAAACCTTAATGCAACTGGATGAGGCATTTCAACGATTTTTTAAGGGATTGTCTGGTTATCCTAAATTCAAGCGTAGAGGCAAGTTCAGGTCTTTTACTTATCCGGCGGGTGCTTGCGAATTTCAAGGGAATAAAATTAGATTACCTGGTTTCGGTTGGATGAGGTTTCATCAATCCCGCCAATTTCCAGATGGGTTTAAGCCTAAAAAAGTAACCGTTAGAAAAAAGGCTGACGGCTGGTATATTTCAGTCTGTCTAGAAGATGCGACAGTACCCGCAACACCTCAACCTAATGACGTAAAAACTGCTGTTGGTGTTAATAAACTTGTATCTTTATCTAATGGTGAAACTATTGCTAATCCTAAATTTTATGCCAAGCAGGAGAAGAAAAGGAAAAGGCTAAATCGTGCTGCTAGTCGTAAACGAAAAGGTAGTAATACAGCTAGGAAAGTTTATGAACGGCTGGCGCGAGTTGAGCAAAAAATAACTAACCAGCGTAATGATTACCAGTGGAAAATCGCCCACAGATTAACTAAAAAATATGACCTGATTGTGTTTGAAGATTTGAACGTTCAGGGCATGATAAAACGTTGTAAGCCTAAATGGAGTGAGGAGGAGAAAAGATATTTAGAGAATGGACAATCTCGCAAGGTGGGATTAAATAAAGCTATTGCCGATGCGTCGTGGTACTCTTTGAAACAAAAAACCAAAATATTAGCCGAAAGGCATGGTGTATTGGTTCAAGAAATTAATCCGCGTCATAGCAGCCAAGAATGCTCTCAATGTAGTTTTGTCAGTCCAACTAATCGAGACAAGGAAAAGTTTGTTTGTGAGTCCTGTGGATATCATGCAGATGCCGACGTTCAAGCTGCGGTTAATATTTTAAATCGTGGGCTTGAACAGTTAGGAAATAAGCCAAAAATACGGCGGGTCACGCCGGAATTTACGCCCAAGAAGCTTGTTGAAAGACAAGGGAAATCAGCAGTACAACCTGTTGAGTCTGGGAACAAGTCAAATAAACCAGTTGATTCTATACAATTAAGCTTGTTTGACTTGATGGGGTTCTGCCCGGAATCTCCATCTAAATCTGTGATTTAGGTGGGGTTCTTCAATAATCCCCAAACTATTCAGATTTAACCTAATTAGTCTCGGTGTGAGAAAGAGGTTTTATGCGCGTCCTGCTACTTTATCCCGTGTTTCCAAAAACATTTTGGTCTTACGAAAAAATTCTAGAATTAGTTAACCGCAAAGTTTTGTTGCCACCATTAGGATTAGTAACCGTAGCAGCAATTTTGCCTCAAGAATGGGAATTTAAACTGGTTGACCGCAATATCCGCGCCGTAACAGAAGCCGAATGGCAGTGGGCAGATATGGTCATTATCTCAGCAATGATTGTCCAGCAAAAAGATTTGTGCGACCAGATTCGTGAAGCTAAACGACGTGGTAAGCAAGTAGCAGTAGGAGGTCCCTATCCTACCTCTGTACCAGAAGAACCCCTAGCAGCAGGTGCAGATTTTCTGATTTTGGATGAAGGGGAAATTACACTGCCAATGTTTGTCGAGGCAGTACAAAGAGGCGACACTAAGGGAATTTTCCGATCCAATGGTGAGAAACCTGCTGTCACAGATACTCCTGTCCCGCGCTTTGAGTTGTTAGAATTTGATGCTTACGATTCCATGTCAGTTCAGTTCTCGCGGGGTTGTCCTTTTCAGTGCGAGTTCTGCGACATTATTGTTCTCTATGGTCGCAAACCACGTACCAAAACACCAGCCCAATTATTAGCAGAGTTGGATTATCTCTATGAATTGGGATGGCGGCGTGGTGTATTCATGGTGGATGATAACTTTATTGGCAATAAACGCAATGTGAAGTTATTGCTCAAAGAGTTAAAAGTATGGATGGCAGAACATAAATATCCGTTTAAGTTTAATACGGAAGCGTCTGTTGACCTTGCTCAAGATCCAGAAATGATGGATTTGATGGTAGAGTGCAATTTTGATGCTGTATTTCTGGGGATTGAAACGCCAGACGAGGATAGCCTACAACTAACGAAGAAGTTCCAAAATACTCGCACTTCTTTGGTTGAGTCTGTGCAATCTATTACTAAAGCTGGATTGCGACCAATGGCTGGGTTTATTATCGGTTTTGATGGGGAAAAAGCAGGCGCAGGCGATCGCATTGTCCGCTTTGCAGAAATAACAGGTATTCCTAGCACAACTTTTGCCATGCTGCAAGCTTTACCCAATACCGCTCTTTGGCATCGACTAGAAAAAGAAGGGCGGTTGTGGAAAAAAGGCGGAAACATTAATCAAACAACGTTAATGAATTTTACCCCCACTCGTCCTCTAGAAGACATTGCTAGAGAATATGTGGAAGCTTTCTGGACTTTATACGATCCTGAACTTTATTTAGATCGCACCTATCGCTGTTTCTTAATGTTGGGTGCGCCCAAGGTAAAAGCACCATTTAAAATGCCTGAGTGGGTAGATTTACGCGCCTTATTAATTGTGATTTGGCGACAAGGCGTTAAACGTAATACCCGTTGGAAATTCTGGCATCATTTATTCAGTATTATTAAGCGCAATCCTGGTGTGTGGGAACATTACATTACTGTATGCGCCCACAATGAGCATTTCCTAGAATATCGCCAGATTGTCCGTGACGAAATTGAAGCCCAAGTAACTGAGTATTTAGCGGAAGAGGCAAAATTAACAAATCAGATACCCGCAGAAAATTTAGTTAGTGCGATCGCGTAGCGACTCTGAAAGAGTATCGCTAGTTAGTTATTCTTGCTTAAGATAACTAAAATTAAAAGGCGTTAACCCCACCCCCTTCCCCTCCCCGTTAACGGGGAGGGGAGTTGAGTTTGATCAGATCAATAATTTTGCAAGCTTTAGCTTTGCATATCTGTGAATTCGGCTCCTAGCCCTAGCCAATCTCGTAAAGACTGCTCCAACTGTTCAGCATCAGAGTCAGTTAATTTGCCTATATTTGCAACAACCAAGCTTTGGTTCACTGTATATAAACCACGCTTCACTGCTGTTGGCACGTTAAGCCCTGCTGTTGACCACTCAGAAAGAACAAATTCACCCTCAAGTAACGGCTTAGTTTTGCTTGTTAATGGGGTGATAAAAATATCCTGAGATTTATGTGGCGTACTCACAATCACGGCAGGTCTTACTTTTGAATTTGATAAATCTGAAAAGGGATATCGAACCAAAATAATGTCATTTTTCAAGTATTTGGGCATAGACATCATCCTCTGTGTTATCCCAAACGGTATTAAGTGAAACTTCGCTTGTTTTAAGCCAGAACTCAGTTTCATCTTCTGGTAAAAGCGTAACTAAAACTCTTGTACCTTCAGCAATTTCAGTTTGTTCTAGTAATTCTATTTTTCCTTCTCGAACGGTAGCCCAAAGCGTTTTTAGCATATTCCGTAAACCCTTATAACTTGTTAGAATTTAGTTGTTTTGCACGTCCCTCAGCAATTTCCTGTTTAACACGTCGTGCAGCCGCAATTAGCTGCGGTTGAGTTTTCTGGAATGATTTATCCCACTGAAGCTCATCTTGTAAATCCTCAATATACTCTCGCAGATGCTCCAATACTCGGTCTTGTACGTCTGTTGGTAAAGACTCCATCATGGTTACTAAAGTAGCGATTGCATTTGATGACATCACAGCTATTTACTCCCATCTTGCTACTCAGATCCAATTTTAACCAACTATTCTGTTGCCTAAAAAAAACCAGCGCGATCGCAGCTAAAAAAGGCGATCGCGCTGATACTTGTTACAGCTATTTATCAAATTATCAAATCGTTAATTTTTTTGCCCTTAGCCATAAATATAAGCCACAGACTCACCTTAGTTAAATCAACTAAAAGCAAAACCATGACTTGCTATTTTATTTATCGTAAATTTTTAGTAATTAGCCAACGCTAGAAACCGAGGCTGCCACAAATATTAAACCACTAACTAGAACTAGCGCCGCAACTCCCATAAATAGATAATTGCGTTTTTGAGTATCTGTAGGCGGTTCAGCTTGATACATTTTAGGCTCAGATGCGAAATTATTTAAGTGTCCACCTTCATCGTTGATATATGGCATGAATCAAATCCTTTGCTTGTTATATGAAGTAATGTAACAAATAAATTGTACATTACTTCTCAGACTTTTGACATAAATCTTTACAAAAGCTTTAAATAAAGCAGGGGAAATGTAGAGAGGCGACATGGCGCGTCTCTACTCTTACGGTGTACCTGTAAAGGTTTACGGTTTGTTCATGCGAATCAAATCAGTCAAAATGCTATCCAAACTGCCATTGACTTGAATGCGATCGATCTTCTCAGCAATGCGTTCTAGCACTTCCAACTCCTTAAGGCGCAAAGCAACAGGGTTATCTTCCATAACTTTGGCAGTATTTAACATACTGCGAGTCGCAGCAGTTTCTTCACGACGACGCACCACGTTAGCTTGGGCAGATTTTTCCGCCTCTACAACCTTGCTCAAGATATTCTTAATCTCACCAGGGAGAATAATATCTTTTACCCCAACAGAGTCAAATTCAATGCCATATTCTGCGGTTTTCTGACGAATGTATTGAGCGATACTCGTATCAATTGCTCCTTTATCCTCTAATAAGGAATCTAAGGTTTGTTCGCCAACAGCAGCACGTAGAGCAAACTGTAGCTCTTTATACAAAAAACCAGTGACATCTGACAAGCTGTTTTTTACTTTCAATGGGTCGAGAATACGGAAACCAGCAGTGAGATTCACCCGTAGAGGTACTTTATCCTTGGAGAGAATGTCTTGACCAGATACCTCAATGGATTGCAATCGCAAATCAAAGGCATCTGTTTGCCAAGAGCGTCCAAATATCCACCAAGCGTGTATTCCTGGTTGGAGTAGCGTTTGAAACTCTTGATTAATGTAAAGTAGCCCAAGATGCTGTGCTGGGACTTCCCGAATATGCAAAAAATTGTGGCTCAAGGATAGTACTTGTGGTGTATTAGATACTAACTCTGCAACTAGGCGGGGTGGTAACTTAGCATCGGTGCTAATGTCAATCACTTGTACCTCAACACCTTGCCAAAACAGCTTGCGACTACCTGGAGCCAAGATTGAGATTACTTTACTTTGATAGCGGACGATCGCTACTTGATGATTTAATACCTGCACTATTTCGCAGTAAGCAGCCACAAAATCAGGATGTTGCTCAATCAGTACTTCTTCCAAAGGAAAATCTGGATTGGGTATAATACGGCTGAGAGTGCGTACTACAACATCGCGATCTAGAGTCCAGAAAGCATACTCGCCTGGTGAGAGCGATCGCACAAAGTTATTCTGCACATAAAGTAAACCAATCTCCGACTCAGAAATTTGGAACTTCCTAACTCCATTCAAAGCAATTCCACGTAATTGCTGTACGAACTGAGCAGGTAATTCTAAGCTTTCATTTAAGTTAAAAACATGAGTTTCTACATCAATAAAACCACGCCAAAAAGCTCGTAATTGATTTGGTTGAACTGTTACCCAATTTTGCCCCAAACGCACTAAAGCCGCTTGATTGAATGCAGTTCTAACTATTAAAAAATATTCTTGTAACTCCGAACTATGATTTCGCAGCAACAGTTCTAAGTTCTCAATCCTGGCTTCAGGCTGGTTAAGATCATAAGTTTTAACTTGCCAGTGCCGACCAAAATAAGTGTAAGTACCAGGCTGCAAAACTTTCTTAAAATCACTACGGTGATATAAGATGCCAATTTCGTTAGGTTTAATATAAAAGGTTTTCCACATAGAAATTTGCAGAGATAACTTGGGCAGCTTTAGCCAAAACATAAGGTTTTCTCAGACTTTTATAAATTTTGATTGATACTGGATCGCGTTCATTTTTGACCTCTCCCCAACCCCTCTCCTACAAGGAGAGGGGCGGAACTCCCCCTTCCCTGCCAGGGAAGGGCTAGGTTTTTAATTTGCCAATACTATAAAACTCAAAACTTATACCGTACTACACATACTACATAATATTTTAAAACTCTGCAAGTGTAGGTGTTTACAGTTCAGTTGCGGGCGAATTGCGTCTCCAAAACTGGATTAAGAGTGCTGCAACCTTATCCTAAACGACCCAAGGGCAATCTAGAAAAAGACAACAGCCCTCAAATATACCGTTCGCATTGCCAGTTCCAGATACCTAGATAGGTTAAGCGAAGGGACATACTCAAGTTAGAGAGAAAACAATTGCACTAGCTCCTTTACAGTTACTACTGAGCATCACAAAGTGACGACCAGTAATAAGCACCTACATCACAGAGTTTGTAAGAGAATTGAGGAAAGCTACTTCCCAAAAGTAGTGTCTTTTGACCCGGACAGGGTTGGTGGGGCAGAAAGTGGATTTGAACCACTGATCTTCGGGTTATTAGCCCAACGAGCTACCAGACTGCTCTATTCCGCAGATTTGTCTTTTGACCTAGACAAGGTTGGTAAAAGTACAGGAGTCGAACCTGTGACACATCGGTTAGAAGCCGATTGCTCTACCAGTTGAGCTAACTTTCGAGGTCGGGTAAAGAGGCAGTATCGCTACTACCCCCTCCCCTAAGAACCGTGCTTGCAACTTTCACTGCACACGGCTCAAGCATTCTACGAACTTACTAAACTCTTCTTAGAGTGAATCTGCTGATGACAGTAGAGATGTACCAAGTTAAGATTGTCATACTTATCTTTTCCACCCTCACTGCGCGGTACTATGTGATGTGCGTGTAGCTCTTCACCATTAAGCAAACTATCCCCGCACACCGTACATTTACCTCTCTGCCTTTTCGCTAATATTTGCCTACTTTTAGCTAAAGACTTTACATCCTTACTCATTCTTGTTTCCCAGTAGTCCTTCAACTCAGGGTCATCCGGTGAATAATTACCCACCACTTTGATGTGACGTTTTATCTTTATCTCACCTAGTAAAGCCAAATACACACCTGAAGCTTTGTCTCCAAATTTACCCCACGATGTACCCGGCTTGTTATTAGTGAAATACCTCTTTCGTATCCACCCCAGATTCTTCTTTGGATGTGTACGTTTAGCCCATCTAAGCACTCTCCCATATATCCAGGCATCTAGTTCATAGAATGTTTCTGCTGACACTCCAACTCTGAAATAGTTACCCCAACCCTTTATTTTAGGATTGAGACTTTTCACTACTAGGTCTGCATCAAACCCAACCAACTTCATCCAGCTTTCTTTTAGATTATCTCTAAACTTTTGCACAGACTCTTTGCTAGGCTTTATCAGTAGCTTTAGCTTCGACCTTCTATCCTCAACCTCATAGCGCCTCACATTAAACCCTAAGAAGTTAAACCCTTCCGTTAGACTCACGATTCTTGTTTTCTCTTTAGAGAACTCCAATCCTCTTTCTATGAGCCATACTTCCAGTATTCTTTTACACTCTTCAGCTTCTTTTAGAGTCTCTGTTAACACCACAAAGTCATCGGCGTATCTCACTAACGCTCTTTTACTCTTTGACTCAAATACACCTTTACTCTTGATGTATCTGAACTTTATACCTAGTGCTTCTTCCATTCCGTGTAGCGCCACATTTGCCAATAGTGGACTAATAACACCACCTTGAGGAGTACCACTTTCAACTGTATGGAATTTCCCCATTTCAACATAACCCGCCTTCAACCATTGTTTAATTAACTCTCTTGAAGGAAAGTTACCTATGGCTTCTAACAAGTACTTGTGATTGATGTTATCAAAGGCTCCTTTTATATCTGCATCTAGGACAAACTTCTTCTTGTTTCTGCTATCTCCTTTAGCATTGTTATATATTGCCTCTATTGCATCATGACAGCCTCTTCCAGGTCGGAACCCATAACTCCCACACTCAAACTTACTTTCCCAGTAAGGCTCAAGCGCATTTTTAACCATTGCTTGTACAGCACGGTCTAACATTACAGGTATTCCTAATGGACGTTTCTTCCCATTGGTTTTAGGAATGTATACTCTTCGGACTGGCTTTGCCTTCCATATCTCATATACCTTTAGCATATCGGCAAACTTGCCTCTAGCCTCTGGCGTTTTAATGGTCAACTTATCCACTCCTGGAGTATCTTTACCAGCATTTAATTGAGTTACTCTTCTAACCGACAGAAGCCGATTAGCATAGCTTCTCAACATCAATCTTTGAAGTGAACGCACTTTCTTTAAGTCGTTCTGTTTAGCTGCACGATAAATTCGTAGTCTGAGATTCCTAACTTCCTGGTTTACTTTCTTCCAGTCGATTGTTCTCCAGTCAGTCCCACAGGTTACATTAGACATTGCTGCCTCCAAACTTTTCCCTAATGGTTCTTAATTTCAACTACATTTTATGTGTAGAACACCTGTCTCTCGTCAGCACCCTTTCAGGTTAGGTATTGCCCTATATGCCGAGTTATAAGGGACTTCCCTGTTTCCTCTTTCCTTTCGGATGACATCATTCGCTTCTAGAGACATCCCTTTCCCCCTAAAGCTAAACATCCCTTGCAGGACATCTTCTACATAGATTTCTCTACACAGACCTTATGGGGATTACTACGTTCCGCTACTTGCAGACCCGATTGATTTAGGTTTCCTCTCTACCCCGGATGTTCTTATGGTGTCTCCATTAATCCAAATCAAAAGTTGGATTAACTTTTAAGTAGAATTGATCGATACTCTACTTTCTAAACATCATCTGGCTCGTATCATCCATCTTTCGAGTTACTTCTCCTTAACGAGGCGTAAAATGAGGATTCACTTTCGTTAACCATATCAATCTTCCTCTTGCTCGGTTTCACCTATATGGCTAGATTACTTCCTTAAGCTTTTATCTCCTGCTTCACACCTAATTGTTACCAATTACGCTAGGGAGAAATGAGGATAAGCCTAAGACACTGGCTTAGAATGCACTTGCATTCACTGCTGAATAGCGACTTCGTATCGCACTTTGATGTAGGACTCGAACCTACGCCCAGCCGATTAACCTCGGATGCTCTACCACTGAGCTAATCAAACGGTGGAGTAGTGACGCATTACTGTGCGGTATACGCTCAATCCAAAGGTTGGCGTACCAGTCGGGCCTATAGAATCCGAACCATAGCTAGTCAATGTACTACTACCTTATTACTAAATGTAGCACAAAGCATTTAGGTAATAATATAAATTTTTTTAAACTCTGCAAATGTAGGTGTTTACAGTTCAGTTGCGGGCGAATTGCATCTGCCAAAACTGGATTAAGATTGTTGCACCTAGACTACCCAAGAGCAATCTAGCAAAAGACAACAGCGCTCAGATATGCCGTTCAGATTGCCAGTTCCAGAAAACTGGATGTGGAAAACGAAGGGACATACTCAAAGTTAGGGAGAGAACAATTGCACTGACTTCTTTGCTGTTGCTACCTAGCATCACAAGTGATAAGCGGTAGCAGAACACTAACACCGCAGAGTTTACAAACTAAAGAAAAAAAATTCTTCAGTCTGGTTTTTTAGCTTGTAACTACGAAGCCGCCTTGTCCCTAACAAGGTGCCTTTACCCAAGGCAGGGTTTTTGGGTGAAAGTACAGGAATACAACCTGTGATCAATCGGCGATTCACCAATCGCTCTACTATGAGAGTTAACTTCCAAAAGGATAGTGAGATATTGCTCGGCGGTATACGCTCAATCCACAGGTTGGCGTACCAGTTGGGCATACAGAACCCGCACTATTGCTTTAAACAATGTATCCTTACCGCTAATTAATATAACTTAAGCAGAGATAAAGAAATACCCGCTAATTTCTTAATGTTTTAAATTTTATTAATTTATTTTAAGTATGGTTGTTTATTTGATATTTCTTTTGAATACGTTTAATTTGTTGTTGAAACTCTGCACCTTTTTCTGGGTTTACCATTGCTACAAAGCTGGCAAATCCAGTTATTGAGGCAATCAGGTTACACGAATTACCCCAATGTTTACCTTCTAATCCCTCATTTTCGATTTGATATAAAGTTGCACGGAAACTTTTTAAGGTTTTTCGGGAAATATTAATTTTTTCGTTGACAACGATACCTGTAACTTGTTGTTGTTGAGAGTTTCGCAGAATGCGGGTTTTTTCTTGATTAATCGCAAATCCTTCGTGGGTAATAATAGATTGAGTTTGCTGGATGATATTACTGATGTTTCTAACATTCTCACCTCTAGCCGAAAATGTTAAATCATCGACGTAGCGTGTATAGGCAAATCCGTATTTTTCTGCGATCGCACTCAAACGACCGTCTAAACTACGACAAATAATATTTGTAATTGCGGGACTTGTGGGGGAACCTTGGGGAAGGCGACCTTGTTTGAGTTCAACAAAGGATGTTTTACCGCCTAATTCCCGTTCTTCAACTATGGGATCTGTACATAACAGTCCAAATATTGTGGCGACGGCTTGAGAGTAACCAAATGATTGAAATAATCCTTTAACACGGCTATAGGAAATTGTTGAAAAAAAATCCTGTAAGTCAATATTAATAATTACTTCTGCGCCAACATGGGGGGTAGCGTTGGTGACTATAGAGCGATCGCCACAAAAACCATGTGCAGCATCATGGATTTCAATTTTTTGAAGGATATTATTCAAAATCCAATATTGTGCGCGTTTTAAGTCAGGCAATGGTGCGGAAATAATCCGTTCTCCTGCAATTTTTTTCGCCTTTTTGAAACGAATATAGTGCGAGACAGTTGAATTTTTGTAATTAAATGTCAGAAAATGCAGTTTAGCAATGCTAATTTCCATAGCTGCCGCAATTTCTTCGGCAGTGTTATATGCGTTTAATCGATAATTATTTAAATGTTCAATGTTTCCTTGCGTGTTATTTTTCAAACCCATTGAAACATCCTTATCAAAATAGATTATGCCGTTAGCTTTCTTTGTCGTTTATACCAACAAATGTTTTATTTTGGAGTCGAGACTAACCTAAACATAGGAGTGGTTAGGCTCAACCTCAGAGATAAGCGGGATTTAGATAAGAGTATTTATCACTCCTTACTTAGTTTTGTTAATTGGTAATTGTTCCCGTTAAAGGTGAACTAGCACTAGCATAAGTTTTAACAGGGATTCTACCTGCTAAATAAGCAAGACGACCAGCTTCAGCCGCCAAACCCATAGCCCGTGCCATTGCTACAGGGTTTTGTGCTAGTGCGATCGCGCTATTAATCAACAACGCATCCGCCCCCATTTCCATTGCCTGTGCAGCTTCGCTAGGTGCGCCGATTCCTGCATCCACAACCACAGGAACCCTAGCATTGTCAATAATGATCTGAATATTGGCAGCATTGTTAATCCCTTGTCCAGAACCAATCGGCGAACCTAAAGGCATCACAGTTACACAGCCAACATCTTCCAAGCGTTTTGCCAGTAATGGATCAGCATTAATATATGGCAATACCGCAAAGCCTTCTTTTACAAGTTGTTCTGCCGCTTGCAATGTCCCAATAGGATCGGGTAATAAATACTTAGTGTCAGGGATAACTTCTAACTTGACAAAATTATTATCTTCCTGCCCTAATAATTTCGCCATCTCGCGCCCTAATCTAGCAACGCGAATAGCATCTTCAGCAGTTTGACAACCTGCGGTATTAGGTAGCATCCAGATTTTTGTCCAATCTAATGCTTCTGCCAAACCTTCATGCCCTGGTGCTTTAGTTTGCACCCGACGTACAGCGACAGTAACAATTTCGCACCCGCTTGCAATAATACTTTGCTGCATTTCTTCAATGCTGCGATATTTACCTGTTCCCGTCATCAAGCGAGATTTAAAAGTTTTTCCAGCGATAACTAGAGGGCGATCGCTCTTTATTTGTGTAGACTTTTCAATAGTTTGCATTTTGTCAATATCATAGTTGAGACTTTAATGATAAGACTTCTGGAAACTTTTTTTAAAGGTTAAAGCGGCTCCCTTCTCTACAGTTAGGATCGCAGACAATGTACTTAAAGATGTCGGAGGGGTATTTTTATGAGTGTAACCATTGAATCAGACCTCAAGGAAATTCTAACCAAAATCGATCAGAAGCTAGACACGCTTAGTCGTGACGTTACAGATTTAAAAGTAGGTCAGGCTAGGCTAGAAGAAAAGGTAGACGGACTTAGCAAGCGCATGGACAATCAAGAATTTCTCAGTCGTGGCGTTTTAATCGGGCTGATTGTAGCTATTCTAGGAGGGTTCGCTAAACTGTTTGGTTTTGTCAATGTACAGTAATCAAAGTGCGATTTTATCCTTTGGTAGCAGAAATTAATAGATCTCTTGCATAAGTCGATCAATCTTATATTTCATCTGCGTAGCCTGCGGCAAGCGCTGACGCGCTATATCTGCGGTTAATCTGCGTTCTAAAACAAATTAAGGATTTTTGCAAGAAGTCTAATAACTTAAAACCTAGAGTAATGGAAGTAACTTAACAAAGGATCAACTTGCTGCTGCATAATTAAATCTGCAAGTAAAACAGCAGTAATTGGCGCTAACAGAATACCATTGCGGTAGTGACCTGTAGCTATAGTTAAATTATGGTAGGCACTCCTACCAAGTATTGGTAATTCATCTGGTGTAGTTGGTCGAAACCCCCACCATAACTCTTGAATAGAAAAATCTGCTAACTGTGGAAACAGGCGGATAGCTGCTGTAAGTAACTTTTGGATACCTGCTGGCGTATTGTTAGGTTCAAACCCCACTTCCTCGCTAGTCGCACCTAGTACAATTCGACCATCTTGGCGCGGTACTATATATATTTCTGAGCCAAATAATACCCGTTGTAAAGGTAATTTCTCTGTAATAGCTTGGTTATTATATTTATTAACTGGTACTTGTAGAGACAACATTTGTCCCTTTTTAGGATAAACAGGTAAGGACAAGAATTGATTTGACCAAGCGCCAGTTGCTAATACATAATGTTGAGCCGAAAAATCACCCGCAGAAGTCTTAACAATCACAACTCTGTCTGATTGTTGTTGAATTTCCTCAACTATCACACCTTCGCGAATATCCACACCCAAATTTTGAGCAGCTAACCATAAAGCTTGAGCTAACGCCCGATTATCTACTTGAGCATCTTCTGGATACCAGTAGCCACCGATAACTTCTGAACTTAATCCAGGTTGTAATTGTGCGATCGCATCTTGATCTAGCCAATTACTAATTGCATCCTTTCCCGAAACTAAACCTAAATTAGATAGTTCGTTAGCTTGTTGATCTTCATAAACAGGAGCTAGGATACCACAATCCCAATAACCTGCGATCGCGCCAGTAAGTTCTTCTATAGTCTGTACCCATTCTGGATATAATGCCCGACTACGCAAACACAAATCTAGCATCCGGCTTGGAGGAATAATTTCTGCTTGAGGTGCAAGCATTCCAGCCGCAGCATGGGCTGCTGCTTGCTTAAAATCACGAGATAAGACAGTAACACTTGCCCCACGTCTACGCAATTCGACAGCCAGCGACAAACCAATAATACCGCCACCGATAATTAAAATGTCAGTTACTACGTCCATTACTTGCGAGTTGTTTATTTGTGGGGGCGGATTTCACCATAAGGCGATTCTTATATAGGCTTTATATAGCTCAGTCACCTTGATCTGTACAATTTTTAGTTAATGCCTAAGAACTTAAGGCTAAAATAACTAATTATAATAAAATTTATTTACCACAAAGCGGGTACTGGTTCCTGTTCATCTGATGCTGGATCGCTAGAATTATTAGGATCAGTTTCTGTAGAGGTGTTATTAGGTGCAGATTCTACAGCCTGAGTGTTATTTTCGCTCTTTGAGGCAGTCGTTGTGGGCGAGGGTTCAGTAGAATTAATTTGGTTAACAGTTTCACTGCGGAAGGGATACATCCAGCCCAGTGCAGCACCCATAACAGAAGCAAAGCTAACTGCAAGGATAATTCCTACAATCAATTTGTTCATGGCTTTTATTTTTGCTCATTATTTATATAAAACAACTCACCTCAAATTATTAGTATTTTCGCTAACGTATTGATCATAAAAACTCAATCAAGCGACTGATTTACTGCCAACTCTTGGGTAAGATCACCAAAAAAGCCTCACACTAGCTTCATGGCAAATACTTTTGTACTACAACCCAGCCTGTAATTGAAACCCAAGCTAATCCTACAAATAAAGCAATATTTGTCCCAACATGAATAGAACGTAACCAAGCGCGTTCAGGAGTAATCATTATGGCGCTACCAGCAGAAAGTAAAACTAATGCTACTACTGCTAAACCTGCTGGTAAATGGGCAGAATGTCCTAGTGTACCAAAATGACCTAACGTACCGACAATTCCAATTGCTAATAAGAGCAAGACTAAGCCAACTAGAATTATCCCAGTGATGTTATGAAAAGGCTTTAACCATCTAGGTTGCGGATTTTCTTGTTGTTCTTGTTGGCGGTTTAACATCCATCCGGTAATACCTAGAAGTAAATAAGCAAAAATGGCAAAGCCCATCGACCAAGCAGCAATTCTCCACAGCCACAGGAATGAAGGTAAATTCACAGCAACTTAACCCTACCAGCATTAATAGACATCTTCATAAATTCAAGGTGCATTACAACATATAACCCTTGTAGAAACCTTGTATACAACGTCTCCACATTCATTGAAAGGAGATGTCCAACGATAATAAGCATCCTTACAAGTAAAATTTAACCATCAATAGTTGTAATTATTCTGAGAACAGCAATATGGAGTGACCCAATTGAGTAACTCCATACTTAGAAAAATTTAAAACTGATTTTAACAAAGAGTAGATGTTGTTAAAGGTTCTGGTGTGACAATAATTTTATGATTGACAGGGGGCAAAGTTTGGTTATAATCTTTTTTTTCCTGACTTGCGTCTGCAACTGATATTGTTGATCTGCTGTCGTTGATAGAAAGCTGCTTGCATGGTATATTATCTGAGAGAATCGCACTTGCCATCATGCCAGTGTGAATTTCTAAGTGAGCATCTGCGATCGCTTCAAATACCAAACGTTGCCCTGGAAAAACCACTCTCTCAAAATACCAGTTGGGAACGTTGGTGATCCGAGCAATCTGCATTTGACTTGTGGCGTTGACGTAGCAGCACAAAATTACATCAGAACTATCCGAAGGTACAGGATCAAGAATCTGAGCCATATTACAGGAGCCTTGGAGCAGATAGGTAACTACATATTGAAGGCTAACACTGCTAGATCCCCGTTAGCTGTAAATTCCACTACCAACCCACAAATTTAGCTAAATTTGTTTTAAGAGAGATAGAAAAAATCTGCTAGTAGTCTAGGGTAAAAAATTTAGCTAGATATACTACCTCAAGACAGATTAATTATTTTGCTATCAAAAAATCTCCAACTGAAGTTTTGCCTCCTTCCCAGGAAAAAAGTTAAGGCGAAGGGTGAGGTGGAAAAATAGCTGTGCAGAGCAGTCAAGTAAGTTGTATTGTTAAACTTATAAGTAAGAAACTAGAAAACCACCTTTGGGCTGCGGGAATTTTTAATCTCCCAGTAGTACCTAAAACATATAAAAAACTGGGTTATAGTATCCAGTCAAATTAGTATGTCATTTAACACTGTTCTGCTAAGTTAAATAGCGGCAAATCTGGATACTAGAAAAATACGATGGAAAATCGCCTTCTATACGTCCGCCTTCCTTGTAACCCTATTTTTCCACTTGGGGTTGTTTATTTAGCTGATCATGTTCACAAGATGTTTCCCGATGTCAAGCAGCGGATATTTGACTTGGGAACAGTACCACCTCTAGATTTTGCTAGTGCATTAGAGGCTTGTGTAGATGAATTTCAACCAACGCTATTGGTATTCTCCTGGCGAGATATCCAGATTTATGCGCCTGTAGGAGGTAGAGGGGGAAACCCACTTCAACACGCTTTTGAATTTTACTACGCCAAAAATCCTTTAAAAAGAATCAGGGGTGCGCTGGGAGGACTGCGTGTAACCACAGCTTACTATACAGAACTTTGGCGAAACTTAGGATTAATTAAACAAGGATTAAAACGCGCCCAAAAATATCATCCTGATGCCCGCGCCGTTGTCGGTGGTGGTGCTGTCAGTGTATTTTATGAGCAACTGGGTGATAGTTTACCTGATGGCACGATTGTTTCTGTTGGTGAAGGCGAGGCACTAATAGAAAAATTGCTGCGGGGGGAAGATTTACAAACTGAACGCTGTTATGTGGTGGGAGAAACAAGACCGCGCGATCGCTTAATTCACGAAAACCCCGCTAACATTGAAAAAACTGCCTGTAACTACGATTATATAGAAACAATTTGGGCGGAATTTCCATATTACCTCCAAGACCAAGATTTTTATGTAGGCGTACAAACCAAGCGAGGTTGTCCGCACAACTGTTGCTACTGTATTTACACAGTGATCGAAGGTAAACAGGTACGCATCAACCCAGCAGATGAAGTTGTAGCAGAGATGCGCCAACTATACGACCGAGGAATTCGTAACTTTTGGTTTACTGATGCTCAGTTTATCCCTGCCCGTAAATTTATAGATGATGCCATTGAGTTATTACAAAAAATCCTTGATGCAGGGATGCACGATATTCACTGGGCAGCATATATCCGCGCCGATAATTTAACACCCCAGTTATGTGATTTAATGGCTAAGACTGGGATGAATTACTTTGAAATCGGCATTACTAGCGGTTCACAAGAACTGGTGCGAAAAATGCGGATGGGATATAACCTCCGCACTGTCTTAGAAAACTGCCGTGACTTGAAAGCAGCAGGATTTAATGATTTAGTTTCTGTCAACTACTCTTTTAATGTAATTGATGAACGACCAGAAACAATTCGCCAAACTATTGCCTACCACCGAGAACTGGAACGAATTTTTGGGGTTGATAAGGTTGAACCTGCTATTTTCTTTATAGGTTTGCAGCCGCATACCCATTTAGAAGAATTTGCTTTTCAAAATAATATCATTAAGCCTGGATACAACCCCATGAGTTTAATGCCTTGGACAGCCAAAAAGTTACTTTGGAATCCAGAACCTTTAGGTTCTTTGTTTGGTGAGGTGTGCTTGCAAGCATGGCAACAAAATCCTAATGATTTTGGGCGAGAGGTAATGCAGATTTTAGAACATCGTTTTGGTTGTGCTGATTTAGAAGAAGCTTTATCTGCGCCTATTGAGCCAAAATCAAAAGAATTGGCGGGTGTTGCTTAGAATTTTAGCCTACAGGTTAAAACTTGGATTAATAATGCCTGCTGATGCAGGCTGGATAAACTTTTTACCAATATAGGTTTTTTAGAACGCAGATTAAAACAGATAAACGCAGATAAACGCAGATGTAAATCAGATTTTATGGACTTTTGCAATAGGTCTAGTTTTCAGAGATAATTTAGTTCAAATATTAATTTGAATTTAAAAACTCTTAATTTCAAATTCTCTCCCTTTCTTTCCTCTGCTTCGGTTCGTTTAATAAAATTCTCACCATGTTAAAAGGCTCGATACTGCAACAACTAGCGGATGCTCATCAATCAGGCTCAAGACCTTTGCGTTTTGGAGTGTATTATAAAAACACTCTAGTTGCCTTGTGTCATGCCTTGGAAGATAGCATTTTAACCTCCAATAGCTCACCCTTGGTAATTACGGCATTTCAACGGGGGAAATGGTATCTACAAGAAGCAGATAGGTATGGAGAAATAGCCGACAAATCACAGCAAATTGTGATTATGGCAGCACCCGATAGCGGTTTTGCGGAACACCCCACCAGTCAACGTGACAATGTAGCAATAGTTAGTTTAGACGAGGCTGATCCAGTTGCTCAAGAATGGCACTTGATTATTTTCTCACCTACATACACAGCAATGGTGCTTTGTCAAGAGCTATCGGATGCCGATTATGGAGCAGTAGGACGACCAAAAACTGATTTAGAGCGTAAATTTTACGGTTTTTGGACATTTGAACCGCAGTTAGTCAAGGAAACAGTAGAATTAGCTATCGCACATATTGGCAAAGTTAATCCACAACTCCAACAAAATTTAACTACCCAATTAGAAGAAATAACGGCTGCGACGAGCGACGAGCAAGACGACTTAGGGGCGATCGTTGCGCGGGTAGTAAATTATTTACAAACAACCCAGCAGGTTTTAATTCCCGATCAAGAAGATTTGGATAACAATTTAGTTTCCAATGAATTGCAAGCTTTTGTGCGGATGGCGCAGTTAATGGAGTTAGCCAACACAGGCAACCCAATGGAAACCGCCGAAGTTTCCGCATTAGCGGAAGTGATGGCGCAATTATTGAATTTACCAGCTTGGCAGTTAAAGCGGTTGCGCTTGGCAGGGTTGTTGCATGGATTAGTACCTTTACCAACTGATTCGGTTAGCCAAAAATCCGATGAAGCGCCTTGTTGTCCACTTGTACCAGAAGTGCAAGCATTGAGGCGGATGCCAAGGTTACAAGCGATCGCACATATCATCAACCATCAAACCGAGTGGTGGAATGGTACAGGGCAACCTGCTAATTTAGCTGGTGAGGAGATTCCTTTAGAGTCGAGGATTTTAGGGTTAGTTACCCACTTTGAACATCGCCTGACACAACTGGCAAAAGAGAAACTAGATATTAGCCAAGAGGAGATTTTAATTCAGGTGTTGAGTGAGTGTCAAGCACAATCAGGCGATCGTTGGGAGCCAAAATTAGTAGAAACCCTAGCTTTATTAGTCATGGGTTTACAACAAGGCTTAAGTTTACCAGTCAAACCACCTAAAGTTAGTAATGGAATGTGGTTATTAGATATTCCTAGTACTAGCGAATTATTAACGGCTGTAATGGATGCAACAGGGGGAAATCGTGGATCTTGAAGCAATTACTCAGGGTAAAAATAAGCATCTCCCTGGAGCTAACTTAGAAGATGAAAACTTTTCAAACGTAGATTTAAGCAGGATTAATTTAGCTGGCGCTACCCTTGTAGGTACTAACTTTAGTCATTCTAAATTAGAAGGTGCGCGTTTAGAAGGAGCAAATCTTTTAGGCGCTCAGATGGTAGCAACAGATCTGCGGGCAAATTTGTTGGGTGCAAATTTAATGCAAGCAGATTTAACAGGTGCAGACTTGCGGGGAAGTAACCTGCGCGGCGCTAACTTAATGGGTGCGAAATTAACACAAGCAAATTTAGCAGGTGCTTTTTTAAGTGGTGCAAATTTAATGAGTGTGAATTTGCAAGGAGTTGACTTGCGCGGTGCAGACTTGCGTGGTGCTAATTTGAATGGTGCGAATTTACAAGGTGCAGATTTAAGTCAAGCAGATTTACAAGGTGCGAGTTTAAGTTCTTCTAATTTAGAAGAAGTAGATTTACGGGGGGCGAATTTAGCGGGGGCGAATTTAATGAGTGCAAATTTACTTTGTGCTGAGTTAGAAGGTGCAAATTTGAATGGCGTTAATCTTACAGGTACTTGTTTAGTAGGGACATTTGTAGGGTAACTAGCTGCCATATTTAGAAATACAGATATGCTAACAGAACCAAGATTAAAAAGCGATCATACGCTCTTAGATACCTCCTGACTTAAACATCAGGTTTTTTCACAATAGATTTGCTTAAACCTTGAGCCTTTTTAACAAACGCCTCATCAAAAGTATAAAATTCTGAACAATGCTGACTAAGCCCTAAATGTAGCGCATCTGCAAAATCTAACCCATTATCATGCCATTCTATTGCTTGTACTATTAAATTTATATCATTGAAATAAACATTTGATAGTCCACATAAATTTCTAAAAGCTGCACAAATTTCTGTTGGTTTAAACTTGTAAGCAAAACGCAAGACCCATTCAGTCTCTAAAATAACTGTATCTGAGATAAATACATCATTATTTTTAAAAATATCCCGACTTTTTTTAAACTGTAATTCATCATCTTGAGTTAGCAATCTCACAACTATATTAGTGTCAACTGCGATCATGCCATAACTCCTCTACTCCTTGACGAATTGCCTCATTCATCTCTTGAATAGTTTTAGGCTTGGCTTGATATTTTAAGCAACCCGCTACTTGATCTAAAGTTGTTTCTTTTAAAGTCTTTTTAGGCTTTAGCAAAATACCATCACCAACCTCAAGAATAATAAATTCTTGATTAATTTGCCATTGGTGAGATTGTCTAATTGATTCAGGTATGGGAATCTGTCCCTGCTGAGAGAGTTTAGTAACTTCCATATTAAATTACTTTGTTGTGGATATTGCTTTAGCGTAACTCAAAGTTAGTTTGAGTAAGTTTGCTAATCATTAAGTCGATTTTATTTAATCAATTATACTCAATATATATAATAAAGCGATCGCATCTAAATCCCCATCTCTACTCAGGCAACCAATTATCATCTAAAATTTGTGCCAAAGATCCAATTGGTGTAACAGGAAATGTATCAAGAGGTAATTGTGTGCGATCGCTTGCTTCTAATCTTGCTTTCTCGTAACACTCATCAAATATCTCTAGAATGTAAGGTTTAAGACTGGGGCTGTCTTCTAATTCATCCTGAATCTGTCGGCGAAATGTTCTAATTTCCCCTTGCAAATGCCCTTGATTACGTTCTCGTTCTGTCTCCCAATATTTTAGCTTAAGCAGATGCTCAAAAAGCCTAATTAATAAGTTTTTAATAGCTCGTTTTTGGCTCCTCTCCATGCTCTCTAATTCCTCAATCAAATTATCTAAATCCACAACAGAAAATTGACCAGTACGCAGTTGGTTAATAGTTGTCTTTATCCAAAGGTAATAATCTTGGTCGTATAACTTCTGAGTTGTTGGTTGTGATTGAGTTACCATACACTTGATCAATTACTAAGTATTAAATGTAGCGCAATTATCAAATTTTTAACTATTTTAGAACTTACGCAAAACAACAAGCGGGCAAGATGCCCGCACTACCTCAAATATTATTTCAGCAAACGGAAAGACTGTTGTAGAGGTTGAATTACACCTAATGCTGATGAATTGCTTTTAGTATATAAACTGTCAACTACAGCAGTTTTATTATTTTTATACTTCACAAAAGTGATGATGCTATTAGGAAACGCAAATCTAGAATCATTAACCCACAATCTATAGGCAGATTTTCCATCAATTGTTAAGTTTTGTGTTTTAGTAATTTTAGCACCATTTTGTTTATAACTAGCAAGTTGTTGATTTATAGTATTATTAAAAGAGCTATTTACAAAGTAAATGTTATTTTTGATATAACTAGCAGGCGCTTTCCCCCCACCCGTTTGCGGTTTGTAATTTGTGATCATCACATATTCTTTATTAGAAACATCAACAGACCAAGTAGAAGGATATTTAATTGAAAATAGCTTAGGTGATGTTAAAGTATTAAGTTTTGTCGCGGCTTGGACTGGGCTAGATTCAATCCCAGGAAGCTGATTAATTACAGGTAACGCACCTGAAACAGCCACAGTTGATAAAATAGATAAAATCAACAATTTGGATTTCATAATTGTTTGCTCAAAGTTTGATTCTAAAGATGGATTCACGACGCTTTAGCTAATTTACGGTAATCACTGACAGCGAAAATAAATTTATTTAAATTAGGTGCTAGTGTTGAGTTGCTTAATAGCTGTTAATAAAGATTGTGATATTTAAGCGATCGCTTCCTCATCAAGAGCGCGATCGCACCCAAAAACCCCAGCCCCATTATTCCCGCCAGAGGATTTTTATCAACTCCAGTAATCCACTCAGAAACCCCACCAGAATATTGCACCATCTGCCCTACATTAATCATGTAGTAGCCCCACACTAACCCAGCGTGTAAACCAATAGAAATACCCAAGCGTCCTTTGCTACCACGCTTTGCCCACACCAAAGTTAAACCTAAAAGTAACAGCGCCGGAAATTGTGGGAAGGTGCGAATAATTTCTGATATTGGCTTGATAAAATGCGATATAGCAAATATTAAAGCATCTATCCAAAGGCTTGCATTCGGGCGGTAATTTCTTTGCAACTCATCTAGCAACCAACCCCGAAATACTAATTCCTCTGCAAAACCAACTCCCAAGGCGCTTAATAATCCTTCTAAGATTAGCTTTGGTAAAAACATGGTAGGGCTTTGCCAAACTACCCAACCTAGCAAACCTTCTAAACCAAATAAACTAAAGGTGATTACTACACCAAGACTTAGACCTTTAACTAAATCTAAGCCGTTTTGTGGCTTCGCTGTTACTCCATATTTTTTGAGTAGTTGTGGTTGTCGATAAACGTTTTCTCCCCAAATCCTCAGTAGGAACAAGAAATCGGCAAACAACAGCGCCATGGTCAGGATAGTCAACAAATTGCGGACACCAGGACTATCACCGTTACCAGAAAGACCGACCAGTAAGTAAATTAGCGCGGCTCTCGGCAGCCACAATATAGCTAAAATTAGCAAAAATATACCCAGCCTAATTGGGGCAGGGTATTGAGCTACACGAACTAAATTAAGTTTCAATAATTCTTAGTTACTCGTCAGGTTCAATTGTGCTAGTTAAACCGTGATTATTCAAGGTTTCACAATAAAACTCAGCGTGTTCCAGGGCGCAGGTAATTACTAAAGCAGTACCACTATTATGAGCTTCCATCATAATGTTGACAGCTTGAGGTTGCGTCAAGTTAGGTACAGTTGTGATTAAGACCTGCACAACGTACTCCATTGGATTGAAGTCGTCGTTATGCAGCAAAACACGATAACGGGGTGCGATTTTACGGGATGTTGAAGGCTTTTGAATAGTCTCAACAGACACGGCTCTACTCTCTTTATCAGTTAATTACACAGATTTCTAGTTATATAGACAAAATTTTAGCATGATTTGGCACTACGAGATTTTTTGGGAAAAGCTAAGATCAAAAAGTTAACTTTACTTAACATTTGCTACAACCATGCAGTACAGCCAAGCAACTGCCACCGCCCCGATTCCAGGTACTTATTGGCAGTGGCGTGAGCAATCGATTTATTACGTCAAAGCTGGAAAACGGCAGCTAGGGAAGCCTCCTCTACTATTGATTCATGGGTTTGGAGCGTCTACAGACCACTGGCGCAAAAATATCTCTGGTCTGAGTGATGATTTTGAGGTTTGGGCAATTGATTTATTAGGGTTTGGACGTTCTGCTAAACCAGAATGGCAGTATGGCGGAGATTTATGGCGCGATCAGTTATACGATTTTATTAGTAATGTTATTGGTCAGCCAGTAGTATTAGCTGGTAACTCTTTGGGAGGCTATTCAGCGTTGTGTGTAGCTGCTCAACGTCCTGATGCTGCTGTTGGTTTGGTGTTACTCAATAGTGCTGGGCCATTCACTGATGCTAAAGTGCCGACAGAACCAAATCCCACGAAGAAGTTTTTTAGTGAGACAACGCGATCGCTTTTTCGGCAACCTTGGGCAAGTTTTCTGTTGTTTCAGTATGTACGGCAGCGCTCTTTGATTCGGCAAACCCTAGAAAAAGTTTACCTAGATAAGAGTGCTGTTACAGACCAACTGGTAGAAGAAATTTATCAACCTTCTTGCGATCCTGGTGCGCCAGGGGTGTTTGCTTCTGTCTTTAGCAGTCCTCAAGGGGAAAATGTCGATGTGTTGCTTAAGCAACTAACTTGTCCGTTGTTACTGTTGTGGGGAGAAGCAGACCCCTGGATGAATGCTAAAGAAAGGGGAGCAAAGTTTCGTGAGTTTTATCCTCAACTTACAGAACATTATCTCCGCGCTGGTCATTGTCCCCATGATGAAGTGCCAGAGCAAGTTAATTCTGTGATGCGCTCCTGGGTATTGTCGATTTTGTGAAAGTGACAGGAAATAGAAGTAAAATATCATCAACCGTAGGGTGGGTTAGGCACGGGCAATAATGGCATCATAATCAATAATTAATTTCCCTGCTGTAACCCACCAATTTCGTCCCAAAGGGAGAATTATGATTTGATATTTTTTTCACTGGCGAGCTACTTCAACCCGTCCCGACAATAGATAATTGCTAAAATTTCCTGGGTTTGAAGTAACTAATCACATTGTTTAGATAATTCTATAGCAAAGGCATTTGATTGCCTCTAAGCTAAATCGGCAAAGACTTTTGCAACAAAAATATAGCCTAGCGAGAGATTGCAAAGTTATTTGTATTTTTGTTAAAAAGTATTAAGAACTCTCGTGGACGCAAAACGGTATGTTTGGTGGCATCACTGGTTTAAAAGATAATTCTGGCAGCGATTGGGGAGAGCGTATGCTTAACACCGTTGCCAGCAAGACCATTCGCCACCTGTTTACCCAGAGTGAGTCGGTAGAGGTGAATGTTCGTTGCTTCCCTTCTAGCAAGTTGCTACAGGGCAGCATTGATAACTTTAAAATGAGTGGTCGCGGCTTAGTGATTAAGCGCGATTTTCGGGTTGAGGAGATGTCATTTGAGACAGATGCCGTCTCTATCGACTTTAGCTCAGTGGTAAAGGGTCAGCTTTCCCTCAAGCAACCTACTCAAGCTGTTGCACAGGTGATTTTATCTGAAGCAGATTTAAACCAATCTTTCAAAGCAGAATTGGTAACAAAGCGCCTGCAAAATCTTGATTTACCAGCTTTAACAGACTTATCTGGTGGCGAACCTGTTTCTTTTACAGATGTTCGGGTGCTGTTGTTACCAAATAATCAGTTAAGCATCGCGGCTCAAACTGAACTACCGCAGCATGGAATTGTGCCAATTAGCATGACTGCTACTTTAGATGTAGAAAGACGGCGGCGGATTTCATTTAAAAAACCTCAGTTTGAAGCTGATGCTGTGCCTGAGTCTGTGCGGGATATTTCTCAAAAGTTATCGGTTGCTTTAGCAGATATTTTGGATAATATGGTTGATTTAGATCGTTTTGATCTTGATGGGGTGATGTTACGAATCAACCGCTTGGAAACTCAGGGCGACAAGTTAGTTTTTAGTGGTTACGCGCAAATTGAGCGTGTTCCAGGTAGTAATTGAATTTTTTTAATTTGTGTAAGGAGCGATCGCAACTACTTAACAGCCGATGTTATAAAGTGAGTAAACTCCAATCTTGCACCTATGGTTAGCATGACGCGGAGCATATGCCTGTTTTAGCAATGGTGCAAGATCTGAGTAAATATCATGGTTAGAAAGCGCGGGCTGACGCTTGGTAAATTTGCACCTTTCCACAAAGGACATCAGTTGTTAATTGAAACAGCCTTATCAGAAATGGATGAGGTAATTGTAGTTATTTACGATTGTCCTGAAACGACTAATGTTCCTCTCAATATCCGTTCTAACTGGCTTAAAAAATTATATCCTAACCTTAAAATAATACTCGCATGGGATGGCCCTACTGAAGTAGGAAATACACCAGAAATTAAGCAAAAGCAAGAAGATTACATTATTAATAATCTCAAAATCAAAGCAATAACCCACTTTTACTCTAGCGAATTTTATGGCGAACACATGAGTGTGGCTTTAGGGGCAGTTAATCGCATTGTAGATAAAGATCGCCATCTAGTGCCTATCTCTGGTACAAAAATCAGAAATAACCTCTTTAAAGAACGTGAGTACTTGCATCCTTACGTTTATCGTGACTTAATTACTAATGTAGTTTTTCTCGGCGCACCTTCTACAGGCAAAACTACAATTTCTTCTCAACTAGCGCAAGAATATAACACAGTTTGGATGCCAGAATATGGGCGAGAGTATTGGGAAAATCATCAAATTAATCGACGATTATCTTTAGAGCAATTAGTAGAAATTGCTGATGGACATCTAGAGCGGGAAGAAGCATTGTTAGAGAAAGCCAATAAATATTTATTTACAGATACCAATGCTATTACTACTTATATTTTTTCTCAATACTATCATAATCAAGTAGCGCCACAATTAGATAGATTAGCCCAAAAAGCAGTTAGTCGTTATGATTTAGTATTTGTTTGCGATTTAGACATTCCTTATAATGATACTTGGGATCGTTCTGGAGATGCAAATAGGCAAATCTTTCAAAAACAAATTATTAGCGACCTCATCGTTCGTAAAATCCCCTTCTTTTTACTACAAGGGGATCTCAAAACTAGGGTACAAGATGTAAAAAGTATTTTAGCGAAATATCGAAAGTATGATAATTTAGTGCAATTATTTAAAATAAAGAATTAAATAAAATAAAAATGTGGGAATTGTTTAGTGTAAATAATATTGCCTTTACGGTCTTGGGCTATCCCATGAGCTATATAGAATTTATTGGTACTATTCTATATTTATGGTCAGCATGGCTAGTAGCGCAAAAGCAAATATTAACATGGCCAGTTGGGATTGTAAGCGTGCTACTTTACATGGCGCTGTTTTACCAAATTCGATTATATTCAGATACGCTGGAACAGGTTTATTATTTAGGAACGAGTGTTTATGGCTGGTGGTGGTGGAGTAAATCGAATCATCAGATAGACAAAGCAATTTCTTTCCGATACAGTTCAAGACGTAACACAATTTTATTTTTAGCTATAACATTAGCAATTTCCTTTGCTACTGGTGCTTTCATGAGTCGCATAGATGTAATATTGCCTGCTTTTTTTCCAGAAAAGGCTTCTTTTCCTTATTTAGATGCCTTGACAACAATTATGAGTTTTACTGCGACTTTGCTAATGATTCAAAAACGCGTAGAAAGTTGGTACTACTGGATTGTTGTTGATGTGATTGGAATTGGATTGTATTACGTTAAAGAAGTACGATTTATTGCTATGTTGTATGTTATTTTGTTAGCGATCGCTATTAAGGGTTTAATATCTTGGCATCAGACTACTCAAACAGCACCAGTTATTAATGAAATCAAGTAAGCGCAGATTTTTTCATAGTTACATACCTCATTATTAATAAGATTAATGTCAAAATTCATGACGGCGATCGCGCTTTAACTATTGCCCCAAACTTCGCTTAAATCCAAAACAAACCCAGGTAAGACATCTTCCCCTGATAAAGTTACAGGATGATCTAATACTTCCACATCTTGATGTTGCCGATAAATTTCCACTCGTTGATTTTTAGGATCAATTAACCAACCGAGTCTTGCACCATTAGCGATATACTCCTTCATTTTGGTGCGTAGAGGTTCCAAATTATCGTTTTTAGAACGCAATTCCATGACGAAATCAGGACACAAAGGTACAAAGCTTTGTTGCTGTTCCTTTGTGAGTACGTTCCATCTTTCAATACTTACCCATGCTGCATCAGGAGAACGATCCGCACCATTGGGAAGATAAAAACCTGTGGAAGAATCAAATGTTTTACCCAGTTGGGTTTGACGGTTCCATAGCCAAAGTTGCCCAGAAAAATCAGAGTTTCTGTTTCCTGTCTCGCCTCCTGTTGGTGGCATAACAATCAACTCTCCTTTTGCAGTTCGTTCTAATTGTAAATCTCGATTGGCGATCGCTAATTCAACAAACTGCTCATGGGTAAGCGACAGTGTTAAAGTCGGTGGGATATTAACGGCAATGGCTTGAGTAAGGTTTGCTTGTGTCATATTCTGATAAGTAGTGCGAGTCAAAATGCCCGCTTATCATAATTTTAATTAACTCGCTGAACTAAAGAACCTTCTAAATTAGTACGATAAGTCCAACTTTGCGAACCACTATTTACAGTTACTTGCCAACCTCTATTTAAAACTGGATCGCAGGGATAAGGAAATGTTGGACGTTCGCACCCAGCGCTAATTGCGGCTTGTTCAGCTTTCACAATCTTTAATGAATTTATTGGTACATTTGACTCTTGAGACGCTTTTTGTAAAACAGCACTTTTGAGTTGTTGAGGTAAGTTAGCAACATTAAAGCTACTCGTTGCTTCATTCAATCTAACTCTAGAACCAGTTTCATCAGAACGATAAACTAACTTTTCCGCTCCAGCTTGTAAGGTTATTTCCCATGCAGGCATATTTATTTTTGTACAACCTTCGCCTAGTTTGGGTAAGTTTAAGCAGCCATTTGTGTAAATTTTTTCTGCTTTAATAATCTGTAAGCTACCCCCAGGAATGCCTGTGCGTCCATAGGCATAACGAAAAACAGTATCTATAACTACTTGAGGTAGCTTGCTACTAGGTTGATTAGCAGTTTGGATAAATTTTACTGTTTTAGTAATATCCCGAATATGTTGCTTATTTGCATATAAAGCAAAATGACGATATGTACCTGAATCAAGTTGTACAGGTTGAGGATAACGGGCAATTAATTTAGCAGCACCTTTTTCTAAGCGTGGTTGATCGGCAGAAGGTAAAATTAAACAAGCTGGTTGATTTTGGACTTTTAAGCTGAGTATTTGAGGACGAGAACCATAAGGGCGTAATTTATGATTAGCATCAGATTGACACATGGCTTGTGGCGTTGCTGCATCACCTGCTGATACTAAAAAGAAGCCATTTCTACCGCTATAGCGTTCTGGTTCTCCTTTTACAGGTTGCCAGTTTTTAGGGTATTTAAAGTTAACTTTATATTTAGAACTTGTGTAGGTTTGCCAATTAGAATTAGATTTAATTTGAGCTTGACTTACCAAAAAGGTATTGGTAACAATTGCTGGTTGTTGCTCAACTGTGTTAACTTTCTGCGTTGAGGAAGTTTCTATATTAGTTAGGGAAAGAGAGTGACTTTTGCTGTTACCGGAACTAAGTAAAGTAGCAAGGGGAAGTCCAACTGCAAAACCGAGGATGAAAGGTAGCGATCGCAAAACCATCTTCTGTATCTTTTAATCTACTAGACTATAGAATCAACGCTGCGATCGCTGATTCCAGAATCTACATCTTTCTCAATAGTTTCGGCTGTTGAGCTTGGAGTTAAGTATGTAGGCATAAATAAACTTATAGTAATTTTCCCAATCACCATTCACCAGTCCCCAGTTGCCGCAATCACAAATAACGTTAAATTTTACCCCAGTACTTAATTAATTCCTCATAATTAAAAATCAAAGTAAATATAAGGTAGACCACCTTCAGGAGCCAATAGCCACACAGCAAACAGACACACAGGTACTAAAAGCAGCTTTACAGGCCAATTTAACTGTAATTTTAAACCTTTATGAAAACCATAAACGACAGCCATAAACATAGCTAGTAAAGTTAATAGCCAAGCTAGTTGCACAGGTTCCAAACCAATTCCTTCTCTATATACTTTTTGCACAAACTGACTATCAGCTTGGTATCCCCATAAATGTGAAAATACTAATCCAGATTGTTTGAGATTTGGTAAGCGGAAAAATATCCAAGTAATGAAAACCATTAATTGGGTAATTAACCATCCAACTATCGCACCACTCCAACTTGACCACCAATGTCTAGCTTGGTCATAACGCATAGATATAGCTTCGGTGAGGCGATGAACTACTAATCCAATACCATGTAATGCACCCCAAACGACATAGCCCCATGCAGCACCATGCCAAATACCAGCAACTAACATGATAATTAGTAAATTTAGGCAAGTTCTCTGCAACCCCTGACGGGAACCACCGAGAGGAAAATAGAGATAATTTCTTAACCAATCCCCTAATGTTATATGCCATCTCCGCCAAAATTGGGCAATACTGGTGGTGAAATAGGGGAAATTGAAATTTTCAGGCAGATTAAATCCTAATAAAATAGCACTGCCTCGCGCTATATCTACATAACCACTAAAGTCTAAATAAAGTTGAAAACCATAAGCGAAAGTAGCTAACCATAAATCTCCGCTACCTGCTCTTTCTAAGTTGCCAGCACCCCAAATTACATCGACAACTCTACCTAAATTATCGGCAATAAGTGCTTTTTTGATTGCGCCACAAGTTATTAGCCATAGACCTTCTGCTATCCAATCTAAGCTGGGGAATTGTAAGGTTTTAAGCTGCTCGGCAAAATAATGATAGCGTGTAATGGGGCCTGAGATAGCTTTAGGAAAAAATAATTTGTATGCTACAAAATTGAGGAGTTGTCCGCTAGCAGGTGCGCCACGGTAAACATCAATTAAATAAGCGATACATTCAAATGTGAAGAATGATATTCCTAAAGGAGCAATTAGGCGATCGCTAACCCAATTTGCACCAGTTTCCGCTATAGGTAAATTTAAAACTGAGGCAATGGTTGTTAAGAAAAATGGTATATACTTAAAACTCAACAATAACAATACGTTGAAAGCAATACCAAGCAATAAGATTAACCGCCTTTCTTCTTGCCAACGAGCAAGTACTTGCTGCCAATCTTGATTAGAAATGTTGGGGTTTTTAGCTTGTTTTCCTAGGGTTGCCTTATCACCAATGATTCTTCCTAAAGCAAAGTTAATTACAGTAATAAGGATTAGTAAAGGAATATATTGGATTTGTAGTGTTGCATAAAAAAATAAGCTAACAATTATGATTGTGCCTAGTTGGAATGATTGTGTTGGCAAAATACTGAATGATGCACTTCGCACTGACCAATAAATTCCTAAAACAATTAGGATAAATAGTCCATAGATAGGTGAAACAAAACTCATGCTGAATTTAGGTCAATTGGAAATATTATAGTTTTAAATAGCTACTTCTTTGGCCAAGGAATCATGGAGTTTTGCACTAGTTCTTGAGAAACTTCAAAAGCACCATAACGGTTAAGATGGCTAGGATCAGAAAACAATTGATTTTGGTTAGGCCACAACAGGCTAAGGTCTTGTAAGATTAGTTTATTTTCTTGTTGCTGTTGTTGAATATAGTTAATGAATTGTACCTCATATTTTTGACGCACTGGGTCTAAATATTGCTTAGTGAGTGGCATATTGACAAACACTAGAGGGATTTGGCGTTCCTGAAGAAATTGTCCTAAAGCGGCTAATGCAATGTCTTGCTGACCATTTAGCTCAAATGAGTCATAATCGTTGTCATAATCACCGCTAACTTTGGCATAACGCTGGTAATAGGTAGTTGGCTGGAAACGAATTGAGAGCGGTAGGAAGCCATCAACATCAAAGTTGCTAACATTTAGTGAAGTTTCAGGTGAATTGGTGTTAGATTCGGCAACGGATGGTTGTTGTATTGTTGGTATGATACTGGCATATTGCTGACTTAGGACAGTTTTTAAGCGATCGCGCAATGGATAAGTTGTAGAAATTTTACCCAAAATTTCATTGAGCCAGTTGTTAACAGATTGAGAACTTAAGCCGGAACCAGAACCGGATTTTTTGGCTGTGTCGCTAATTTCAGAATTATCATTAATATTAGCTGGTGACCAATTACCAGCAAGTAGTTGCTGAAAACCATCAGAAGCCGCGATCGCACTATAAGTTAGATCTACTCGTCCACTGTTAAACGACCGCGCCCCATCTGCCCAGATAATCAATTTGGGTAACTGTGTTTTCGTCAACAAGCGACGAATCATAAAGTCTACAACTTGGTTTGTAGCACCATTTATTCCAAAGTTAAATACGCTGAGATCGCCGTAACCTTTAGCTGCTAATGCGGCTTTAAGCGCTGCTGGATCAACACCTCGCAGAGCGCGAGAACTGCCAACGATTAGAATATCAGGAGTACCGCTTGTAGCACAGATTTGTTGGTAAAGAGCTAACTTTTGATCTAATAAACTGTTGTTAAATGAGGGGTTATCTGTTTCTGGGATTTGTACTAACTTAGTTGGATTATTTTTTGCTATATCTTGTGGAACTAATGAACTAGCACTCATCTGTCCAGATGATGTCACACCAAGAGTCGATGTTTCTGCTTGTTTAGAGGCATCCAACGGCTGTTGAGGATCTGATTGGCGATCGCTAGTAAAGCTATTTTTATTTGATCCAGTAAACCCTTTGCCATTAAAAACACTGCTATTATCTATCCTTGATTTCTGCAAAGACAACTGAGGTAGCGGATTCATATCAATTGCTTCAAGATCAGATTTCTTTGCTGTTGCTACCGCCTGTGTTTGCACCTGTTGCGCTGTTGTGGCAAGCTGGCTAACTTTGGCTAACTGTTGAGATGAACGCAAAATATAACCAATGAACCAATCGGCTTGAATTGTTAGTAATAATCCCAGCATAGCCCAGACACCAGCTACTTTTACCGCTTGAGAATTACCAGAAATTTCCATACCTTCAGTATGAGGAATAGCACCCGCGTCTTTTAGATCCGTATTAACAATAAATAGCTGAGACAAACAAAGCCACTGCTGCAATATTATTGCTGCATCATTAATCCTTTTTTTTACTGCGGATTGAAAGTTGTTTGGATGTTGTTGAGCAAGTGCAGAATTGCGGTTTTGTGGATTCTGTGTAACACCAACACTGTCAGCATTTTGTGCAGCTAATAATGATTCAGATGTTGAGACATTGCGGTTGACGAAATCAATCCCGTAATTCCACACAGGTGATGATTGACCAGCACGACGACCATAGATCCGCACACCAGCAACATTAGAAATTTCTATCTGGCTCAAAAACTTAGCAATTTGGGGCGCGACTTGTCTTTGGAGAGGACAAACCACAGCTTCGCTCATGATATGCAACAAATCTTGTTTGTGCTTCAGAGTAATCCGAATTCCACCTGTTGCTAAACGTCGATCTAAATCAGGATTAACTAAGCGTTGGAGCAAAAATATCAGAGCATCGCGATCTCCCTGTTGGGCTAAGGTTAAAGCAGTCGGAGCTAAAGCTGGATGTATTGAGGCGGGTAAATTCAGCCATTCAACCCAAGCTGGAGGTTGAGCCGTTGAACGGTTATTAGCAACAAGGGCATAAATTTTAGCTGCATGGATGCCTTGGGGAGCCAAAGACTCTAATAAAGGTGCGATCGCAGCAAGCGCAAGTTGGCGATCTGGAAATCCTACTTCTTTTGTTAATAAACTACAAAATAAATGCAGAGTTAAATCTTTGATTACTACTCGGACTTCTATCCCCTGTGGTGTTAGGGTTTGATTTAGTAGAAGTGCGATCGCACTCACGTCTCCCCAACGCGCCCAATCTTTCACCATTTCTTCTGGGGGAGTTAAATCTATCCGCCAAAACCAATCTGGATTAGTTTCACCCTTAGCTTGAGCGCGAACAACCGCATCACGGAAACCCTCTAACCTTAAAATCCGTAAGTGTTGCGCCACAGGTTCAGCAAGCATTGATGGATCTGGACTGTTAGTAGTATCACAAATTACCCACAGCCGCCGTGGTGAACTAATAATAGTAAAATCTGAAGCTTGCAATCCATCATTGCTAGCAAACTCAACAGTTTGAACTTCATCCTTTTTCTGGATAATTTGGATAAAAACTTTGACCCGAATACCCAAATAACTCAGCTTTTCATTTAGATAGCGGGCAATAGCATCCGGTTCAGCAGATTTAGCTAAACTAACGGTGGCAGGTGGAGAATTAATCATGATATTTGGCGAATCCCCTACTCTTGCACTTTACCGATGTGGCGCATCATTCTCCCCTCATCCTCTGATGTGATTTAGATTGATTTTTTCTACCCACGCGGATCGTTGGCTATTAAACATCTGTATTTATCTGTAATTTCGTAGTTACAGGCAACGCTGCACGTACATCTTTGGTTAAAAATCTCTCAAAATCACTTTTAAAGGTAGGTTCTTAAAGGTTATAGCCCAGATTGTGACACGCTTACGTATTTTCTCACATCACTCATTAGTTAGTTGGGATGAGCTACCTATATGTATACCTTCTGTGCTTAAAATACATTTCTAGCAAAATTGCTGGCATAAATTGTAGTTTTTTGATCTTAATAGTGCTATAGAAGTAGAAGCACACCAAGAAAAATGGTTTCTCTGGTCTTTGTGGTAGTTCTAGGTCATTGGTAATTGGTTATGGGTCATTGTTAATTGTTCAGGTCAAGCCAGCAGCATAAATTTACAGCGCTTAGAGCTATAAATTAAGTAATAAATTGAGATTATACGGGACGACCGCTAAAATGCCATCTTCTAATCAAAACTTACCTATAACCAATCAAGTTAACGCTCCTGGGTTATTTATTCCTACAGAAATTTGCTTGACTTTAGCGACTGGTTCCTTTCTAATCGGAATGCTAGGATTGCAAACCATCAGTAAGTGCCTACAGTCTGCTGGAATGGCTAGTGAAGAAGTATTTAGAGGTGAACTATTACCCATACTACATTTTCCCAATCCCAGCAATTCTTGAGTTTGCTAGTCCTGGTAAATCATCAGGTAATTTTCATGAATCTAGCAGTTGGTGTAGGGTAAGACCAATGCTTGAGAAAATTCCTCATACAATACATTAGATTATCTTTGTTGAGCGAGAACCTGTTCTATGAGTTCGCTACTCCACACGCACGATCAGGAATTGACGGTAACATCTGCCTCTGATCTATTTCTGCGCCATCGTCTCAAAGTTGTAGAGGACTTATGGGAGTCTGTTCTGCGACAGGAGTGCGGTCAGGAACTGGTAGATTTGCTCAAGCAATTGCGCTCTCTTTGTTCACCAGAAGGGCAGACTCCGGAATTGCCAGAAACATCAGTACCAAAGCTGATTGAAAAACTTGACCTCAATTCAGCAATTAGGGCTTCCCGCGCTTTTGCCCTATATTTCCAACTGATTAATATTGTTGAACAGCACTACGAGCAACGGGAACAACAGCTTTCACTGCGGACTAATCAGCATCTTCCGACGACAAATAAGGCTGTATTGCCAGAACTAAGTTCATCAGTACCAATTTCCACTGCGCCTAATATTGGCTCAGTAGAGGAGTTGCAGGCTAATTCTCCCAACAATAATTTGGGAGCAGACTTGCTGGAAAAAACCTTGCAAGACAATGGTGTACCACCAAGAGATCAAGGTACTTTCCATTGGCTATTCCCCTACTTGCGCTCTATGAATGTGCCACCGCAACACATCCAGCGCCTACTGAACAATCTAGAGATTAGATTAGTATTTACCGCTCACCCGACAGAAATTGTCCGCCATACAATTAGGGGCAAACAGCGACGGATTGCTCATCTTCTGCAACAGTTAGATCAAGCGGAAGAAGGCATGAACAGCTTAGGTTTAAATTATTCCTTGGAAGCTCAAACCTTTGAAGAACAACTAACTGAAGAAATTCGATTGTGGTGGCGCACTGATGAGTTGCATCAATTTAAGCCAACGGTGATCGATGAGGTAGATTACACTCTCCACTACTTTGAGCAAGTTTTATTTGCGGCAATTCCTCAACTCTCTCGCCGCTTAAAACAAGCTTTAAAAGATTCTTTTCCCTGGTTGAATCCTCCCGATCACAAATTTTGCCAGTTCGGTTCATGGGTAGGCTCAGACCGTGATGGTAATCCATCAGTAACACCAGAAGTTACTTGGCAAACTGCCTGCTACCAACGGGGTTTGGTGCTGGAAAAATATATCCAATCTTTACGGCAACTCACAGATCTTTTAAGCTTGTCGTTGCACTGGAGCGACGTTTTGCCAGAGTTACTGGAATCTTTGGAGCAGGATCGTGGGCGGATGCCAGAAGTATATGAGCGTCTGGCAGTTCGCTACAGGCAAGAACCTTATCGGCTGAAGCTGGCTTACATCTTGGCGCGGTTAGAAAATAGTCGCGATCGCAACTCCCAACTTGCCTATGGCGAAAAACAAAAATGGCAAAACTCAGATACCTACGCCAAAAGTTTTTACCGCACTGGTGAAGAGTTTTTAGCAGAGTTGCAACTAATTCAGCACAACCTAAAAGAAACAGGTTTAAGTTGCCGTGATTTAGAGAATTTGATTTGTCAGGTGGAAATTTATGGATTTAATCTGGCACATCTTGATATTCGTCAGGAAAGTTCTCGCCATTCGGATACTATCAACGAAATTGTTGAATATCTCCAAGTTTTACATAAGCCCTACAACGAACTAACAGAAGCAGAGCGATCGCTTTGGTTGGCAACAGAACTGCAAACTAAACGCCCATTAATTCCATCGGAACTGCCGTTTTCCCAAAAGACTTCTGAAACAGTTGAAAGCTTCCGAATGCTGCGGCAGTTGCACCAAGAATTTGGTTCTCAAATCTGCCAAACTTACGTGATCAGCATGAGTCATGATGTTAGCGATCTTTTAGAGGTGTTGCTACTAGCTAAAGAAGCTGGTTTATATGACCCCAGTACAGGTATCACTAGCTTGCAGGTAGTACCTTTATTTGAAACGGTCGAAGATTTGAAACGCGCCCCAGCAGTGATGGAATCGCTGTTTGAACTGCCTTTCTATCGGGCATTACTTGCTGGAGGTTATGAAGCTTTTGCTCAAACTAATAGTGAACAAAAACAACCCCAAATTATTAATTCTCAATCCCAAACACCAAACATAACATCTTCCTCAGCTATTACACCTCACTTACAAGAAGTGATGCTTGGTTATTCTGATAGCAATAAAGATTCTGGTTTCTTAAGCAGTAATTGGGAAATTCACAAAGCGCAAAAAGCTTTGCAAAAAATTGCTGAGATGTATGATCTTAATCTACGCATTTTCCACGGACGCGGTGGTTCAGTAGGTCGTGGTGGTGGGCCTGCCTATGAAGCGATCTTGGCTCAACCAGGTCATACAATTAAGGGTCGGATTAAGATTACAGAACAGGGAGAAGTTTTAGCTTCTAAGTATTCTCTACCAGAATTAGCTCTGTATAATCTGGAAACAGTGACAACGGCTGTAATTAAAGCGAGTTTGCTCGGAACCAGCTTTGATGACATTCAGCCTTGGAATGAAATTATGGAAGAATTGTCAGTGCGATCGCGCGCTCATTATCGCTCCTTAATTTATGAACAGACTGATTTAGTAGACTTCTTCCACCAAGTCACACCAATTGAAGAAATTAGCCAACTGCAAATTAGTTCTCGTCCAGCCCGTCGTGGTGGTAAGAAAGATTTAGCCAGTTTGCGGGCGATTCCTTGGGTATTTAGCTGGACGCAAAGCCGTTTCCTACTACCTTCTTGGTATGGTGTTGGTACAGCCTTGCAGGAGTTTTTAAACGAAGAACCAGACGAAAACCTCAACCTGCTGCGCTACTTCTACTTCAAATGGCCGTTCTTTAAAATGGCAATTTCTAGAGTAGAGATGACTTTGGCAAAAGTAGATCTACAGATGGCTCACCATTACGTGCGTGAATTATCTAAACCTGAAGATATTGAACGTTTTGAAGCTTTGTTTGATCAGATTGCCAAGGAATACAACTTAGTTTGCGAGCTTGTGCTGACTATTACTGGTCATAAACGGCTTTTAGACGGAGATCCAGAATTGCAGCGTTCTGTACAGCTACGAAATGGTAGCATTGTTCCTCTGGGTTTCTTACAAGTTTCTTTATTGAAACGTCTGCGTGAACACGGCAAGCTTACTACAACTGGTGTTGTACACTCCCGATATAGTAAAGGTGAATTGCTGCGCGGAGCGTTATTAACTATCAACGGAATTGCTGCTGGTATGCGAAATACAGGCTGAGCGATCAATTAACAATTATCAATTATCAATGAACAATTACTCGAATACAAAACCAGGATTTTGAGTTATGGAAAATTCAAAAATTCTGCCTTATTTCAACCATACAACTTTAGTTGTAGGATAATTGATAATTGTTCATTGTTTATTGCTAATTGTTTAAAAAGCGAGTCTTAATTTGTACCTTTGTGGCACTAACATCTGGATTGTCTGGTGCATACTTAGGCGGTAAAATTAATCTGCTTGCCCATCAAAATCAGTGCAATCAAAACACAAAACAGTACTTATTATTACCAGGTATTAGTCAAATCTGCAAAACCTGGGTGACACCCAAGGCACTTTGGCAGGGTAGCACTACTGGCTTATGGATGGGGACAATTTTGGGAGCTTTTGTTGGTGGCTTGGCAACGCGCCGTCCACCAGATAGAAAGGATTCTAGTGATGCTAACGAGCTTTAAAAAAGATTGTAGTTTCTTAATCAGAAAATTAGTTGAGGAAGAGAGTCGGACATAAGCCGGGTTCTGTTCATCAAACGTGGCTTTCACCACCTTTGAGGGCAGTTATCTATCTGGGACGTTTGTTACCAAACGCCTCAAGCGGTTTTAACATCGGAACCGGAAAAAGACCAACCTTGGTTCCTTCCTTGCTCCCAACCGGGGTTTACCGAGCCAGCACCTCTCGATGCTGCTGGTGCGCTCTTACCGCACCTTTGCACCCTTACCTATTAGCGATTAGCTTTATAGTGAACAGCTAATTGCTTCATCGGCGGTATCTTTCTGTGGCACTATCCTCACGGTCACCCGCACTGGGCGTTACCCAGCAAGTCTGGTCTTTGAGGAGCCCGGACTTTCCTCAGATCTACCTCACCAGTAAATCCGCAACTGCCTGCGCCTACTCTCTCCGTAATTCAGTTTACTAAATTTAATCAAATTTGCTTAACGATTTATAGCAGATCCTTTTGGCTGAAGTGCATCTGTCCAAGGCAATTTTTCAACTGTAAATTGGCAGGATAAGGTACAAGAACGCATAGCCGTGCTTTCTTGGGCTGGATCAAATATTTTTATGAATAATCGCAGGTAAAATTGTTCACCTTTTTCAGAAGCTTTTTCAAACCTTTTAGGGTTAAATAATGAAGATGCAATTTCTAACACTCCAGATGAGTTGCGTTTGAGAATATCTTCTGCTGTAAGCTGCTCTTTGAGTGTTTGGGTGGCGGCAATGATACTAGATGCTTGGGGTTGAAATAAATCAAGTGTCATACCAGGTATTAAGCGGATTACTCGTCGCGATCGCCCATCGAAATCTGTTAAAGAACTTTGGTCCCAATCTACACTAATTGAAGCTGTTTGAGATTGATTTTTTATAGCAATTTGCAAATCTCGCAAGTGATCTGTTTGATATCGCTCTTTTAACTTAAATTGAATACTTATTAATGATTTAATTTGTTGTGCGTCTAATTGTGAATCTAGAAATTGTTGATTAAATTTAATTCTCAGTTGGTTATCTATAGACTTAATCGCGCGGTAAAATACATAACTGACTGAAATACAGTAAGAAGTGAATATCAGTAAGTTCCATTGATAATCTGGTATATAAATATTGAATATTTTCATTGGGAATTATCTAGAAAATTTTTCTAAACCCTGAATCAATATTCGGAGAAATAACCCAATATATCTTATTTCTCTTTAACAGTTGAAAAATTTTGAAACCAGCCACGCCGCCAGAAAAAGAATACTAAACCCAAGGCGATCGCACTCATTAATCCTAAGCATAATGGATAACCCAAATACCAGTTAAGTTCTGGCATATTCCAAGGAGATTTTTCTGTATTAAAATTCATTCCATATATTCCAGCAACAAAAGTTAAAGGTATAAATATACTAGAAATAACGGTAAGTAATTTCATTATTTCATTCATTTTGTTACTAACAGAAGACATATAAACATCCATTAATCCCGAAGATAGTTCGCGGTAAGTTTCCACCATATCCATTACTTGAATAGCGTGATCGTAACAGTCACGCAGATAAATTCTTACCTCCTCACTGATCAGATTACTGCCATCTCTAATTAATGTATTAATAGCATCTCTTTGAGGCCAAATAGCACGACGCAGTGCTAGTAATTCTCGCCGAAGTTGATAGATTTTATTTAAAGTCTGATGTGTGGGATTATCTACCACTTCTAATTCTAATTCCTCAATGCGCTCACCATAGTTTTCCAATACAGGAAAGAAACCATCAATAATTGCATCTAAGAGAGCATAAGCTAAATAATCAGCGTTATTTTTACGAATCATACCTTTAGCAGTACGAATGCGATCGCGTACAGGTTTAAAGCAATCATGTTCTGGTTCTTCTTGAACTGTTAGCAAATAATGTTTCCCTAAAATAAAACTAACTTGTTCACTATAAAAACCAGTCGCTTTTTCTTTTGGCATTACCATCTGGGTAATAATTACCAAATGGTTATCATAGTCTTCTACTTTCGGGCGCTGAGGCACATTAACTATATCTTCCAGCACCAAGAGATGCAAATTAAACACTTGCCCCAAGCGGTGCAAGATTTCTTCACTGCCTAAGCCTAATACGTCTACCCAAGACACTGACTCAGTATCTAAATAGCAAGCACATTCTTCCGGTGTTTCTAACACTACACGGGTTGCTGTTTCTTCGTTGTAATCAATTAAGACAATTTCCGGTGGCTGTGCATCTGTCTTAACTCTAAGAGTTCCTGGTAGGCTCCCTGGTTTGTCGTAAAAGTATTCAAATAAATCTGATTCTTCTTCACAGGGTTGATTAACCCATTGCATAGGCTGTATGCGTGTTTCTGTCATATAATTTAATATTTAATTTATAGCTTGATATTATATAGCATCTTAGTATAAGCAACTATAATTATTTTGAGCAAGCAACTAGCTAAAATTGAGCGATCGCGCAATTTTAGCTGGTTTAATGTAATTATACTTATGATTAAGTTTGCAATAATTAGTAATTGTGGCGATCGCTACTGAAGATCTACTTCAATTAAATCTGATCTTACAGAGTATTATCACTAACGCAAATGTTTTTCTAGTCATCATTCATTTTCATTAAATTCAGCTATCATGCCATAAATTTTGTTAGTACTAATATCTTCTCTATCTAACTTAGAATAAATAGTTAACAAAAGTATGCTAGTAGGCGATTCAACTTGATAAATTAACCGATAACCTGCACGTTTTCCTTTTTGAATGTTACTGTTTTTAACTCTTACCTTAACAACAAAGTAATTTTCACCGAGATTAGCGATACGGTCTCCAATAAAGTTTCCCTGCTGAATTTGCTCAATTACTGGTTCAACGTCTGCACGAATACTAGGATACTTTTTAGATAAACTATATAGATTATTCTCAAATTCATCAGCGAAACGGATAGAGATTTGATTATTGTTATTCAGCATCAATTCTATCCCACAGTTCAGATAGTGGTCGAGTTTGTCCAGTTTTAGCTTCTTGTAATGCTCTGATCAAACTAGCTTTTATCTCTTCAATAGGAGTATCATCGGGGTCATCTTCTAATTCATCTGTAGGTTCAGTAAATAGCACTATAACTCGCACT
Source organism: Oculatellaceae cyanobacterium (assembly GCA_036702875.1). Taxonomy (GTDB): domain Bacteria; phylum Cyanobacteriota; class Cyanobacteriia; order Cyanobacteriales; family PCC-9333; genus Crinalium. The sequence continues at coordinate 156,853 of DATNQB010000059.1, forward strand.
CTACTAGGGGTTTCTACCTCTATAGGTTCGTCTAAAAATAGTTGTCCTTTTTCATCAATATTTCCGGTGACTTCAACTGCTTTCATATTTTTGATAGTTCAATAGTTACCTTTATATTTTTAGCATTTTGTCAGATAATGATGTGCGATCGCTAAAAATATCAGTTATAGCAACCGACAAGGCGGCTCTGGACAAATATTGGCTAACATCTGCGTAATCTGCGTTTATCTGCTCACATCTGCGATCAAAAATTAAAATTGTGAGCTAAAGCAATAAATCTAATGTCAAACGTGGCTATGGCGGTTGCTAGAAGTCTCTATTAATACTTATTAATAAAAATTACATTTTTATAACCATCCTTACAAAAAAAGCAGCTTGTCTATATAACAAACTGCTTTAATAATAATTCCTAAAATTGTCAGAATGGATGAAATTACATCATGCCCATGCCGCCCATGCCGCCCATGCCACCCATGCCGCCCATGCCGCCCATGCCGCCCATGTCAGGCGCACCGCCAGCAGGTTTCTTCTCAGGCTTTTCAACAATCAATGCTTCAGTTGTCAACACCATACCAGCAATAGAGCCAGCATTTTGCAGTGCTGAACGCACAACCTTAGCCGGGTCAATAATACCAGCAGCAATCAAATCTTCAAATGTATCGGTAGCAGCGTTGTAACCAATGCTGAAATCACTTTCACGCACTTTTTCAACAATCACAGCACCTTCAACACCAGCATTATCTGCCATTTGACGCAAAGGAGCTTCTAGCGCCTTAGCAACAATATCAGCACCAACCTGTTCTTCGTCGCTAAAATTGTGTTTAAATTCCGCAATTTTCTTAGCTAGATGAATTAGGGTAGTACCACCACCAGGAACAATGCCTTCTTCTACAGCAGCTTTGGTAGCGTTGAGAGCATCTTCAATGCGTAACTTGCGGTCTTTGAGTTCGGTTTCAGTAGCCGCGCCTACTTTAATTACAGCTATACCACCAGCAAGTTTAGCAATGCGCTCTTGCAGCTTTTCGCGATCGTAATCAGAGTCGGTGTCTGCTAATTGCTGGCGAATTTGAGCAATCCGCTTTTGAACATCCTCGGTTTTTTCACCAGCAACAATTGTAGTGCTTTCTTTGTCAATGGTGACTTTGCTAGCAGTTCCCAACATCTCTAAAGTAGCAGTATCAAGACTCAAGCCTACTTCTTCAGAAATCATTTGACCGCCAGTCAGCACTGCTATATCTTGTAACATAGCTTTACGGCGATCGCCAAAACCAGGAGACTTAACTGCTGCTGCACTCAGTACACCCCGCGCTTTGTTAACTACCAAAGTTGCTAAAGCTTCACCTTCTAAATCTTCAGCAATAATCAACAAAGGTCTACCAGCACGAGCAATTTTTTCCAATACTGGAATTAATTCTTGGATAGAGCTAATTTTTTTATCAGTAATTAGGATAGCAGCGTTTTCAAACTCAACCACCATCCGCTCGTTGTCGGTAACAAAATAAGGAGAAAGATAACCCCTGTCAATTTGCATCCCTTCAACAACATCCAATTCTGTTGTCAAAGATTTGGATTCTTCAACGGTAATTACACCATCTTTGGTGACTTTATCCATTGCTTCGGCAATCATCTTGCCTACTTCTTCATCGTTACCAGCCGATACGGTGGCAACTTGAGCAATCTCATTACCTTCAACTGGCTTGGCTACTGCTTCAATTTCTTTTACCAATAAAGCAATAGTTTTATCAATTCCGCGTTTTACGGCAACTGGATTAGCACCAGCAGCAACTAATTTTAAACCCTGGTGGATCAATTCTTGTGCTAGGACAGTCGCTGTAGTTGTACCATCACCAGCGATATCTTTAGTTTTTGAGGCGACTTCTTGAATTAGTCGAGCGCCAGTGTTTTCTAAAGGGTCTTCAAGTTCAATCTCTTTGGCAACGGTGATGCCATCGTTAACAATCTGAGGCGCACCATAACTCTTTTCTAGTAAAACATTCCGACCTTTAGGGCCTAATGTAATACGGACGGCATCTGCTAAAGCGTTTACACCACGCTCTAGCGCCCGCCGAGATTCTTCATTAAATGCAATAATTTTTGCCATTTCCGATTTACTCGCGCTTTCTTTAGTCAATTTAGCACTCTCTTGTCATGAGTGCTAATACAATAATATGTGAGCAATCAACCCCTAAATTGTTCGGTTACTACTAAAGCCTTTATCCTCTTGCGACCAAACTCCGCCTGGCAACTATAATATAGCTGTCTTGAAAATTTATTTTCATCCAAGGTTCCTGAAATCTAGTTCATGAGCGTCTCTTGCATAAGTCAAGAAATTTTGTATTTCATCTGCGTTTATCTGCGCTTAATTTAAATTTTGAAACCAAAAATTAATTATCAGTTATCAGTAAACTGGGATAACTGTTTACTGATAATTGATAACTGCTGTATCTATGCCATTACCATGCCACCATCGACATTAAAAACTTGCCCAGTAATATAAGCTGCTGCGGGATCACTGGCAAGAAAACGCACCATCCCAGCAACTTCTTCAGGTTGACCATAGCGCCCTAAAGGAATGAATTTGAGGATATCATCTGATTTGATGTTAGCCGTCATATCTGTAGTAATAAAACCAGGGGCGACAGCATTAACAGTGATACCGCGAGTGGCGAGTTCTTTGGCAATAGTTTTAGTAAAACCAATTACGCCAGCTTTGGCAGCACTATAGTTTGCTTGACCAGGATTGCCCATCAAACCAGCTACAGAGGTAATATTAATTATTCGCCCAGATTTTTGCTTGAGCATTACCTTACTGACTGCTTTGGTAGATAGAAATACACCAGTTAGGTTTAGGTCAATTACTTCTTGCCATTCTTCCAGTTTCATCCTTAGTAGCAGCGTATCGCGGGTAATACCAGCATTATTAACTAGCACATCAACCCGCCCCCACTTGTCCATCACAGCTTTGAGTAGGGCATCTACTTGATCGGGTTTAGAGACATCTGCTTGAAATGCGATCGCACTACCACCTGCATTACCTATTTCACCAACCACTTCTTCAGCCGCAGTAGCAGAGTTAGCGTAGTTAATAACTACACTAGCGCCTTCTGTTGCTAGAGCCAGTGCGATCGCTCGACCAATTCCCCGTGACGCACCAGTAACAATTGCTACTTGCCCATTTAACCTAGCTTGAGACGCTGATAATACTTCCATCACAAATTCCTTTTAATCAATTTGCCAAAAAAGAGCAAATTCTTTCAACTGCGCTAATGATTTTAAATTGATTCGTACCTGAGACGGACGGAATTAGCGATCTAAATTACTACGATTGAGGGGCAATACTATCAAATCTGTGTTGTAATATGGCAGTCAAAAAACAGTTTAATAGTTTTCAAGATTTGCTCTCTAGTTCAGAAGTACCTGTATTAGTTGATTTTTATGCAACTTGGTGTGGCCCATGTCAAATGATGTCACCAATTTTAGAGCAAGTAAATTCTCACCTGAAAGAGCAGTTACAGGTAGTTAAAATTGATACAGATAAATATCCTCAAATCGCAAATCAGCATCATATTCATGGTCTGCCAACTTTAGTACTGTTCAAAAACGGTCAGCCAGTAGATCGAATTGAGGGAGTTGTCCCTGCTGCAGATTTAATCCAGCGTTTAAAAACCTTAATTTAATCATTTTTAGCAATTAGCAGTTAGCAGTTAGCAGTTATATTTTGTTTTGAGATTTAAGCTAAAAGCTAAATGAGCGTGAGGAACAACAACACGCTCTTAATTTTGTGAGTAATTAATTTAATGCTACATAAATATCAACCAGATTTTGTCTCGTCTTTACTAAGATCAGGTGTTGCTTGAGCAACTGCCATGCTTTTTTCTTGATCGCGTTTCTCACGTTTTTTGCGATCAGCTTCCAGCGCATCCTTCATCGCTATTTGCACCTGTGCCATTTTTTCTAAATTGCTGCGATACAAATCTAGATCTTTTTGCAATTTTTCGGTGGGTAGGTGTAAGGATTGACCGACTTGGTTTAAGGCATCCAGTCGCTCTTTTTCATCCTTAACCAGACTGGGATCTGATACTTCTAGCAGCGTGTACAGACCAATAGCAAACAAGCGGCTGTATTTGAATTGGGGATTATTGGCGATCGCTCTGATTTGATCTGGTAACTCACCAGCACCATCAACAGCAGTGGGTGAAACAATCCAATCAATTAATTCCTTTCCAGATAACCGCCCTGCTAATGCCTTTAGCCGTTCAGCATCTTGTTTGTACGTTTGGGAATCTGCCCCGACCGCCCGACAGAGGGCATCAAAAATCGAATCCCTATCCCGTTCAGGGCGATAGCCTTGCATAAATCTCTCAAAAGACGTGACTACGCCCAGCGCATAGATTGGGTGATAGGCAAAATCAACATTAACTGAGAGCAAGTGCATTTCTACCATCAATTCTTCCACCACCCGTCGGTAGATGGAATTGATAGGACGGGTGTGATTATTATAAAAATCTCGCTTGGTATCCGAGACAGTGCGAAGGTTATTCACCGGCAAACACAAAGGGGAACTTAACCCCATTTTCTCGTTTATAGAGCCATTTGCCAAGTAGCAATTAGCGGTTAGCGATTAGTGATTAGCTTTTAGCCTAGTCCTAAGAGAATACTTCCGTTGCTATATTAATTACACCGCCTGAGCAAAATTAAAAATCACTCAAATTATTAATAGGCTTTAAGCGTATGACTTTATCTACAGAATTAATTACTTTAGGTCGCTACCTGGCGGGAGAATTTGATAATCGCGCACAAGCTCTAGCAGAACCAGCATGGTATGTACATCTGCACCTCTGGCAGCGACCAGTTCCCCTCTTTACCGAAGACAGCATTACCTTATTCGCCGAACAAGCGAATATAGTCAACTTGGATCATCCTTATCGCCCTCGGATATTGCGCCTGCAAGACAGCAATACACCGTCTGGCTCGATCCATGTGCAATACTATATGTTTAAAAACTTAGAGGCAATCAAAGGTGCAGGTCGCAATCCCGAATTGCTCAAAACATTAACAATTTCTGATCTTGAGTTACTACCAACCTGCACTCTGACGATTAACCCGCAGAAAATAACTACTGATACCTGGGAATTTGCTACCTCACCAACAAATGATGCTCCTTGTAGCTTCAATTATCAAAATCAAACATACCAGGTTTTTCTAGGATTTACAGCCAGAAAAAATGAATTCCACAGTTACGACAAAGGTATAGATCCCCAAACCGGAAAAGCGATTTGGGGTGCGCTGATGGGTTCATATCGCTACATCAAACGTCAAGATTTTGCTGCCGAGTTGCCAGTCTGACTTGTTGAAACATCGTTTTCACCTTGTTACCCAACAATTTATTTAACTGGCAATACTGCGAGGCACACCTTCAAGCGCCTCTTCCTCAGTTTCAAAAATCTCAAACACCGAATCCATCATGGTGACTTCAAACACCAATTTTGCTTCGGGATGAACATTACAAATGCGAAAGCTACCTTTAACTTTATCAGCGTCTCGCATCCCTGCTACCAGCGATGTGAGACCAGAGCTATCTATAAAATTAACCTGACCGAGATTAACTACTACATGATGGCTAAGTTTAGAAATACATTCTTGTAACTTGAGGCGAAATTGCCAAGCAGTTGTGATATCTAAACGTCCAGTTGGCGTTAAGACTATTACTGTTGTGCCATCTTGTGTTGTATGCGTTCTCTGATCAATATGAATCACTAATACCTCCTTCCCTGGAAGTTGCCATGTTTAGCCCTAGAGAGAAAGCAGTTTTGGGCATCATTAAATACCTGACTATCAAAATTTCCAGGTTGTGATAGCTGACTACTCACCTTCACGTAGTTTAACTCACCTTACTAAGTCCTGAAGGTTTCGCCTTAAGTTAAATAAAATGCCGCTAGTGCTGAGTTAATACTCAGTTCTCAGCACTCAGTCGTCATCACTAAGCACTCCAGTTTGCCCAATCTTGAGGCTTTAAGAAAACTTCATATAGTTCAGCTTCGGGAGTATTGGGTTCTGGTTGATAACCATATTCCCAACGTACCAGTGGCGGTAGAGACATCAAAATTGACTCAGTACGTCCGTTAGTTTGCAAGCCAAAGATTGTCCCCCTGTCATATACCAGGTTAAATTCTACATAACGCCCACGACGATATAATTGGAAATTACGTTCGCGATCGCCATATTCCATTGACCGCCGTTTTTCTACAATTGGCACATAAGCTGGTAAAAAAGCATTCCCACAACTTTGTGCAAACGCAAACAATTGTTCCCAACTGCGCGGTTCTACTACACCTAGTTCAGCACTATACTTACCTGCGGGGCCATTAGCATCTGGGCCACGATACAACTCGCCTTGACCATCTTGATAATCAAAAAATATTCCACCTACACCCCGCGTTTCTTGGCGATGCTTTAAGTAAAAATACTCGTCGCACCAAAGCTTAAATGTTGGGTAGTAGTGGGGGTTATGTGTGTCGCAAGCTTGCTTGAGAGTGCGGTGTAAATGAGTAACATCTTCAGCAAAGGGATAGTAAGGTGTTAAATCTAAACCACCACCAAACCACCAAACTGGCCCTGCTTCAAAGTAGCGATAATTGAGATGAACAGTTGGGATGTAAGGATTGCGCGGATGCAATACCATTGATGTACCAGTCGCATAAAAGCGATGACCAGCAGCTTCTGGACGTTGTGCCAGAATTGAAGGAGGTAAATGGTCTCCCCATACCTCAGAAAAATTGACACCGCCTTGTTCAAATACGGCACCCTCGCGCATCACGCGAGAACGGCCACCACCACCTTCTGGTCGTTCCCAAGAGTCTTCTCTAAATGTTGTATTTCCATCTAGCTGTTCCAAGCCTTGACAAATTTTGTCTTGTAGCCCTTGCATAAACTCGCTCACACGAGTTTTGGAATCAACTGGGGGATTCGGGTTGATTGTGTTCGTTAAGTCAGTTTGAATAGCTGTCATAATCGCAATAGAAGATCTTTCAAAGATGCTCATCAATCTAAATGAGCGTCTTTATAGACTAGCTTGAATTTGGTTAATCTAGAACCTCAAAACTTTAGTTGTGATGGGCTTCTAACTACTAAGAATTGCAAAGTATCCTGTAGGAAGATCCTATTGGCAACCAGATTCGCCTACTATTAATAACCTGCCTGAGACTAGCTGGAGGAGACGTATTGTGATCTTTAATTTTTCCTTCAAATTGATTGCTAGTCGAGGGTGCCGATTTTCTCTGGCAAAGACTTATCGTGCTGTGAGTTCTGCTTCGGTAGATGTACTCTGGCAAAAAATAATTAACTTAGCCGATGTCTCTTGGCACCCCCTGCTTACTAGCACCAATGTTCCAAAGGGATTAATCGCTAAACCTGGCTTAATTTACCAGGAGGTAACTCGCTTAATACCGATTCCAGTGCGCGTGTTTGTTGAACGGGTGCGACCTGGAGAGTTATTTAGTGTCAGGTTAATTGCTATCCCAGGAATCGAAAAAAGAGTGACTTATCAGGTGGAATCTACCGTTTGTGGCACTTATGTGTCTTATTCTGTAACATTGCGTGGTTGGTTATCGCCGTTTGTTTGGTGGATGATCCGACCTTATGAGGCGCGTGTGGCGGCTGAGTTAGCCCACGCAGCAGAACAATTAACAATTAACAATTAACAATGACCGATAACCAATAAAGCGCGATCGCATATCCTACAAACCGTTAAAATTCTTAATACTGTTAAGCGATCAATTTCCCCCGAATGCAGATTATGGGGTCAGGAATAAATTTATTATGCTCGATCTCGATTCCGTTCTAGAAGTACTGCGTCCGGTGCAAGACCCTGAACTCCGCAAGAGTTTGGTGGAATTAAACATGATTCGTAATCTCAACATCGACAATGGTGTTGTTAGCTTCAATTTAGTGTTAACCACACCTGCTTGTCCGTTACGGGAATTTATTGTGGATGATTGCCGTCGCGCAATACAGCAGTTACCAGGGGTTAAAGAAATTTTAGTGGATGTCAGCGCGGAGACACCGCAGCAAAAAGCACTCCCAGACCGCACAGGGATAGCTGGAGTGAAAAATATCCTCGCTGTTTCTAGTGGCAAAGGTGGCGTTGGGAAAAGTACAGTAGCAGTAAATATAGCAGTAGCTTTAGCGCAGTTGGGTGCAAAAGTTGGTTTGATTGATGCTGATATTTATGGCCCAAATGCACCAACAATGCTGGGTTTGGCAAATGCACAGATTACAGTACGGCAAGGCGCGAACGGAGAAATTTTAGAACCCGCTTTTAATCACGGTGTCAAGCTGGTTTCGATGGGCTTTTTGATTGACCCAGATCAACCTGTGATTTGGCGCGGGCCTATGTTAAATGGAGTTATTCGTCAGTTTCTCTATCAGGTAGAGTGGGGAGAATTAGATTATCTAATTGTAGATATGCCACCTGGTACAGGTGATGCTCAACTGACATTAGCGCAAGCAGTACCAATGGCTGGGGCGGTAATTGTCACGACACCTCAAACAGTAGCGCTGTTGGACTCCCGTAAGGGTTTGAAGATGTTTCAACAGTTGGGTGTGCCAGTATTGGGGATAGTAGAAAATATGAGTTATTTTATTCCCCCAGATATGCCTGACCGCCAATATGACATTTTTGGATCTGGAGGGGGTGAAAAAACATCTCAAGAATTAGGTGTGCCGTTGCTGGGTTGCATTCCTTTAGAAATTCCCTTGCGCCAAGGAGGGGACAAAGGTTTGCCGATAGTAGTTGGTGAACCCGAATCAGAGTCAGCTAAGGCATTGATTGCGATCGCTAAAACTATTGCTGCTAAAATCTCTGTAGCTGCCCTCTCGTAGTAATTAGCAATTAGCTATTAGCTATTAGTTAAATATATTACTAAGTAGAGATTTATCATAACTTTTACAAGGTAATTTATTAATAAAGCTAACAGCTAATTACATTGCTCAATAAAGATTCACCCTCAAGTTCACGAAGTTATTTTTTAAATAAGGCTAACAGCTAATCGCTAACCGCTAAACGCTTAATATGTTTCAAAAGTCTGTAACAGGTTTTCGGTGGAAGTCTCGAATAGCAGTTTGGCAGCAAGTAGACTGGCTGCTGCTTGCCGTAACAGTCGGCTTAACCGTGTTTGGTGGAGTAATGATTCGCAGCGCGGAACTCAACCAAGGGTTAACAGATTGGTGGCAACACTGGCTAATTGGCGCGATTGGGTTAGCAATAGCATTATTCCTTGCGCGATCGCGTTACGAAAATCTACTAGAGTGGCACTGGATTATCTACGGTCTAACAAACCTCTCCCTGATCGCAGTAATTGTAATTGGTAGCAGTGCTAAAGGGGCGCAAAGGTGGATTACTATCGGTGGATTTAACCTCCAACCATCTGAGTTTGCCAAAGTTGGTGTAATTATCACTTTGGCAGCAATTTTACACACCCGTACCGCTTCTACACTGCCAGCTTTTGGCAAAGCCCTTGCCATTACTGCTGTGCCTTGGCTGTTAGTATTTATCCAGCCAGACTTAGGCACATCCTTAGTATTTGGAGCAATTACTTTAGGAATGCTCTACTGGGCTAATGCTAATCCAGGCTGGCTATTGCTACTAATTTCTCCCATTGTCTCAGCAATTTTATTTAACGTCTTTTTACCTAGTTGGTTAATTTGGGCAGTAATAGTAGGTGCGGCTGCTTGGTTTAGCTTACCCTGGTCTTGGTATGGCGCTGTAGGAGCCGTTATCGCCAACTTTGCATCAGGCGAATTAGGGCATATATTCTGGGGATTGTTGAAAGATTATCAAAAAGACCGATTAATTCTGTTTTTAAATCCAGCAAAAGATCCTCTAGGCGGAGGATATCACTTAATTCAATCCCGTATCGCTATTGGGGCAGGTGGATTTTGGGGTAAAGGACTTAACCAGGGGTCTCAAACACAACTTAACTTTATCCCAGAACAGCATACCGATTTTATTTTCTCAGCTATTGGAGAAGAACTGGGTTTTATTGGCTGTCTCTTCGTACTTTTAATTTTCTGGTTACTATGCTGGCGGTTAATTATGATTGCTCAAACTTCTAAAGAGAACTTTGGCTCTTTATTAGCTATTGGTGTATTGTCTATGATTGTGTTTCAGGTAATTGTCAATATTGGTATGACCATCGGTTTAGCACCTGTTACAGGTATTCCTTTACCTTGGGTTAGTTATGGTCGTTCCGCATTACTGACAAATTTCATTGCTCTTGGCATTGTTGAGTCTGTTGCTAATTACCGACATCGGCTAAAATTTTAACCTCAATCGTAAGCTATCAGCCTTCAGCTTGCTAATTATCAACTTTTACGAGTTGCTAATTTGGTAAATTTTCAATATTCTTACCCTAATGAAATTTGCTAACTGATAGCTGATTAATCATAGATGACAGATGAAGGGTAACAACTTAAAATAAGAAATTGCAGATTAGTAGCTTAGAATTAGTTCAAGTACTTTAAAGACAAAATTGAGAAAAAAATATGATTTTGCCAGGTTCAGCAGTTAAAGTCAAAAACCCCAGCGATATTTACTACAGCTTTGAAGGTTTAGTACAAAGGATTACAGATGGTAAAGCGGCTGTAATTTTTGAAGGTGGAAACTGGGACAAAATGATCACATTCCGCCTTTCTGAGTTAGAGTTGCTAGAAACAACAGCACCTCGGAAAAAAGCAAAATAGCTAATAGCTAATAGCTATTAGCTATTAGCTTAATTTAATAACTAACAGCGATGTTTTATGCTATAGTTGTTGTTTACAAGCTCATCAAAACTAATAGCTAATAGCTAATTGCTAACTGCTTAATATATGCGCCTTCCTTTACCGCAGTTTGCTGCGGGTGAACGACACCCTAACCATATTGCCGAAGTAATTGAAACGGCAACAACTGAATTTTTAGCACAATGTCTTGATCCTGAAGACTTAAGCTTCCCAGTTATGCCGCCTTTTGGTAGCTGGGTTAAAGCTGTGGATGAAGAATCAGGAAATCAAGTTTTGGCAATAGTTTATTATGCAACTACAAGCCCGATTGATTCTGTGCATAGGGCAAGGGCGTTAGGTTTGTCAATGCAAGAACTGCGAGAACAGCAACCTCAAATTTTTGCGATGCTCAAAACTGAGTTTAGAGCAGCAATTGTAGGTTTTCAAGCAGCGCCACAAAGCTTAAATGGTTCTAAACGTACTGAGGGGAAAATTTACCAGTATTTACCCCCACGTCCGCCACAAATTCATCAAGCAGTTTATCATTGCGAACCAACGGAAATTATTCAATTTAGTGAAGAATTAGATTTTTTACGCACACTGTTACAGGTAGTAGGTGCGCCCGTAGAATCTTTAATAGCAGCAGCTATTCGAGAAATTTATCAATTACGCAAAGCTGACCGTGAGTGGTTGGTGAAGGCGGGGCGGACTCTCAGCGTAATTCTCAAGGATGATTACGATCGCTTGCGCTATATTCTAAGCCAAATCCATCCATAGATAGTTTAATTCAGGCTTTTTAAGAGAGATTGTAAGAAGGCTTAACTTATACCAGCATTGCTATTGAGTAATGCTGTTAGCTGTTTACCGACAGAAATCTTTAGTTAAGAGATATAACTGTTGGCTGATTTTGGTTTAGGGGAAGACAATATAACTCACCACGCCGAAAAGCTTAAACCAAGACCACAGAAGAAACAGCTAATCTTTAATGGCCTTGCTTGATATCCTCTCCTAGCTAACTATATATGGAATCTATTACAGAAGTTTTAACTAAGGAACCAATTGTTCCTTTTGCGATTTTGCTGGTAGTAATTTTAACCGTTCCGATTTTGTTTGAACGGTTAAAATTACCAGGGCTTGTTGGTTTACTGGTAGCTGGTGTAGTTCTTGGCCCCAATGGACTGGCTTTGCTGAATAAAGAAACTGAGACAATGAAACTGCTATCAGACATTGGATTAGTGTATCTGATGTTTGTTGCAGGGCTAGAAGTAGATATTGAACAGTTTCGCAGAACCAAACATCGCTCGGCGGGATTTGGTACTTTTACCTTCCTTGTACCACTAATATTTGGGACAACTGTTGGGCGCATATTTGGTTTTGATTGGAATGCCTCAATTTTAATTGGCTCTTTATTTGCTTCTCATACCTTATTGGCTTATCCAATTGTGAGCCGTTTGGGTGTGGTTAATAATGAAGCGGTGACAGTTACGATTGGAGCAACCATTTTCACGGATGTTGGCGCTCTACTGGTATTGGCAATTTGTATTGGTATTCATGCTGGTGATTTTACGGCTTTCAAGCTGTTTACGCTTTTGGGGTCGTTAATTATCTACTCTGCACTTGTTTTGTTTGGGTTTGATTGGGCAGGTAAACAATTTTTCCGACGTTCTGGAAATCACGAAGGCAATCAATTTTTATTTGTGTTGTTGGCGTTATTTCTGGCATCAGTGGGAGCGCAATTAATTGGTGTAGAAAAAATTGTGGGCGCTTTCTTGGCTGGTTTAGCCGTGAATGATGTGTTAGGAGATGGGCCAGTTAAGGAAAAGGTGGTGTTTGTCGGTAGCGTTTTATTTATCCCAATTTTCTTTGTGGATATGGGTCTACTGATTAATGTCCCTACTTTTATTCAAAGTGTTTCATCTTTTTCTAGTGCTACTTGGTTAACGCTGGCAGTTGTAGCAGGTTTAATTGGCAGTAAATTTCTAGCGGCTTTACTCGCCAAATTTGTTTACCGTTATAGCTGGCAAGAAATGCTGACAATGTGGTCTTTGTCTTTACCACAGGTAGCTGCAACTTTGGCGGCGACATTAGTTGGCTATCGCGCTGGGATATTAAGTGAAGCGCTTTTGAATAGTGTGCTGGTATTAATGCTGGTGACGGCAACTTTGGGGCCTGTAATCACAGCGCGGGTAGCAGTGGGTTTACCTGTAGCGGAAACTCCGCCTGTGGCTAGCGTAGCTGTTGTAGAAGGAGAAACTGTAAAAGTAAATCAACCCTATACAGTAGTCGTGCCAGTTTCTAACCCTGAAACTGAGCGCAACTTAATTGAAATGGCTGCTTTGATAGCACGCCATACGGCAGGGACAATTATTCCTTTATCGCTTGTAAAAGCTCATGTCAATATGGATGCCCCTGATTTGGAAATGTCTTTCCAAACAGGGGATAAATTGCTTGCTAATGCTACGCAATTAAGCCGAGAATTAGGGGTAGAAGCGGAACCATTGTTGCGAATTGATGATGATATTGCTCAAGGCATTAGCCGTGCAAGTCGCGAAACCCATGCAAATTTAATTGTGATGGGATGGGGTAAACGCACTGGGCTACGCGCTCGAATGTTTGGTAATGTGATTGATAGCGTATTGTGGGCTGCTCATTGCCCTGTAGCAGTAACACGACTACTTGATTCACCGAGAAATATTAAACGAATTTTAGTGCCGATTGATAGTTTAACGAGTCAGGCAGTTCGTCCGGTGCAGTTTGCCCAAATGTTGGTTGATGGTAATCAAGCTAAGATTACACTGTTGCATATATGCGATCGCAGAACTACTCCAGCTAAGGTTGCTTGGAACCGTTCGCAATTAGGTTTACTGGCATCAAAATGGGTTCCCGAAGGTAATTTTGAGGTGGAAATTATTCCCCATGATGATATAACTAGAGCGATTATGAATACAGTACAACCATCTGATTTAGTAATTCTGCGATCGCAACGTCAGCGAACTGCGGCAGGATTAGCAATTAGTGATGTTACTGCTAGGTTGGCGCAACAGTTAACTTGCTCAGTGGTAATGTTAGGAGAACCACAAAGAGCGGTAGCAAGTACTCCTGCTAACAAACAGCGTCGCCGATTTATTCCTAAGAGTGTTTAGTTATTGTTAGGGAGGGGGAGGAGAGTGGAGTTAATAATAGTACTTTTGCTTTTTTCAGCCTCTCTTCCTTTACATATTTGTGGTTTTTTAAGTTTTTTATAGCCGTAGCCAGATAGGTTAAAATATTTTCTATTACTGAAACTACTCTTGATTAGGCGTAAAAGATACATCTTCATATACTGCTGCAACCAGACAGCGAAAATTTAGGCTTTCTAGATAAATTTCATCATTATTGCTATAAGAATAAAGTACCCAGTTTCCTTCAGCGTTGCGCCGAAAGCAATCTATACGCATTTGGTTTTGGCTAATTAATACATATTCTTGTAATGATTCCAAATGGCGATAATCTGCAAATTTATCGCCTCTGTCAAAGGCTTCTGTTGTGGGAGATAATACTTCTACTATTAAACGAGGATGACGTAAAAAGTTATCAAATTTTCTGTCTCTTTGGTCACAAGTTACTGCTATATCAGGATAGTAATAGGTATTTATTGATTGAATATCAATTTTTGTATCTGCTGCATATATAAAACAACCACTGCCTCGAATGTGATTCCTGATTAAAGTAACTATATTTACTGTTATTACGACATGATTATTGCTTGCACCTGCCATTGCATATACTTGTCCATTCCTATACTCATGTTTTATAGGGCTAAGTTCTTCTGCTTTTAGATATTCTTCTGGCGAGATGTAATCAGAATTGCGACTGGCAATCATTTGTATTACCTACCGATACGTCTGTTATTTATTTTAATTAAACCCAAATATTGAAAGTTAGGTAGATAGGATTATTAGGAGGCAGAATCTCGTGTTTCTTGTTCCCTGGTTCAACTTGGGAAAGAGATTTAGCGATCGCATTTTGTCAACCACCTTATCCTATACTGGGAAAACATAACTCCTGTAAATGGGGATTACTCCCTGCTGTAGCGCTGTAGCTGGTGCTTGGGCATTTTTACTCAAGCTTGATAGCACAAATCGCCTTAAAATACTCCGCACATGGCTTTTAAAGACCCTCGCCGTCAAAAACAACTAGAGAAATTAATTCTCAAACTGGGATTATCACAGACATCTCCGGTGAATTGGTTTCTTTTAGATTTAGCGTTAACTCACCCGACTATCTCACCGACGGCTAATTATGAGCAACTAGAATTTATTGGCGATTCTGTAGTGCGACTAGCTGCATCAGAATTTTTATGGGAAATTTATCCTGATTCTACAGTAGGTGATTTTTCTGCAATTCGTAAAGTATTGGTGAGCGATCGCATTCTTGCTCAAATAGCTAGTATTTATGGATTAGACCGCTATCTTTTGGTTTCTAGTAGTGCTGCTGGTGATAAAGCTGGACAAGTATCGAGAATGGCAAACACCTTTGAAGCAGTCTTAGGCGCACTTTATCTCAGTACTCATAATTTACAACTAATTCGTCCCTGGCTAGATACTCATTTACAAGAATTATCTACTGAAATTCTCTTAGACCCAGCCCGTCTTAATTATAAAGATGCGCTCCAAGAATTTACCCAAGCGCATCACAAAGTTTTACCAGAATATCGTGTTCAAGATATCTCAAAAACTCATGGTGATTCTGAACGGTTTAGTGCTGAAGTTTGGCTAAATGGCAAAAAATACGGTGAAGGTAAAGGACAATCAAAAAAAGCCGCCGAACAAGCAGCCGCTAAAGATGCTTTTTTCTCTGTGCGACAGCCAGAAATCAAAGGTGAAGCGTGAAAAAAATTAACATTGCTATATTAGGCGTTGGGCGTTGGGGCGTTCATTTACTGCGAAATTTTTTACAACACCCTCAAGCTAATGTTGTAGCAGTAGTTGATCCACATTTTGAACGTTTGGAGTGGTGTAAAAAGCAATTTTCACTCTTATCTAATGTTGTTTTATCATTAGATTGGTCGGCGGTGCGAGAACTGTCAGAAATCAATGCTGTTGCGATCGCAACTCCGGCATCAACTCACTACAATTTAATTGCTGATGCTTTGCAACAAGGCTATCACGTTCTAGCAGAAAAACCTTTAACCGTTAATCCAGCCGAAGCTTTAGAACTTTGCCATCTTGCACAACAACAGCGTCTTCAACTACTTGTTGACCATACCTACTTATTCCATCCTGCGATAGAAAAGGGCAAAAAATTTATTGAATCGGGACGCTTAGGAGAATTACGTTACGGTTACGCTTCCCGTACTAATTTAGGCCCTGTCAGACAAGATGTTGATGCACTTTGGGATTTAGCTATCCACGACATCGCTATTTTTAATAATTGGTTAGGAGAGACACCAGTACAGGTACAAGCTAACGGTAGTGTATGGTTGCAAGGTGCAGGGGCGCAGAAGACGCGGGGAGATAATTTAGCTGATTTAGTCTGGATAACTCTTACTTATCCCAGTGGTTTTCAAGCATTTATTCACGTTTGCTGGCTTAACCCTGATAAACAAAGACGTTTAAGTATTGTAGGTAGCCAAGGGACATTAATTTTTGATGAGATGTCGTCGGCAACACCTTTAATATTTCAGCAGGGAAAATTTGAGCAAGAAGGGGATCGCTTTATTCCTACTGATTTAAATAATGAAATAATAGAAGTAGATAATGAAGAACCGCTTAGAAGAGTGTGCGATCGCTTTCTCAACAGCATTAACCCATATACACCTTCATCACTTAATTCTGCATGGGTGGGTGCTGAGTTAGTACATATTTTAACTTGCCTAAGCCAATCTTTACAACAAGGAGGTAGTGCGATCGCAGTTCCTCAATTAATCCAATCCTCAAAGCATCAACAACTGCTATAAACAAATAATCAACAAATATAAAACCAAATTGATACGTGATCGCTTCAGTATTCAAAACTATTTTATTACTGGGTTAACTATACCATTTCCGTTTAATCTAGACAATAAAAGCTGAGAATTAACTATAGATAAAGTAATTTCTACTGTAGTACCTTTGCCTTCACCCTCACTAAATAGGGTAATTTCACCTCCCATCAATTCTAGTAATTTACGGGAGATTGCCAAACCCAAACCTGTACCACCAAACTTACGGGTAGTTGAACCATCAACCATTACAAAAGAGCGAAATAACTTGTGTTGTTGCTCAGGATTTATCCCAATTCCTGTATCTTGGACTGTCACGACCACAAAGGATTTGTTCTCAGTTTTAGCATTATTTCCAGATGCTTTCACTCCATTTAATTTTTGTGGTGACTCGTTAATATGAGTTGTAATATTAATACTGCCAGTATCAGTAAATTTTACTGCATTACCAATTACATTGAGTAGCACCTGTTTGAGCTTTGCAGGATTAGCATTAACTGCGATCGCATTTTGACATTCATAATTCTTCATTTCTAAATTCTTTTGCTTAATTGAAACTTTTTGTAAATCAATTACTTCCTTCAGCAACTTATTTAAATCCACTGGTTCTAGCTTCAGCGCCATCTTGCCAGATTCAATTTTTGCTAGATCCAAAATATCATTAATAATTTCTAGTAAGTGAATTGCTGCTTCATCAGCACGCTGCAATAACTCTAATTCCTCTTCTCGGTCATCACAATAGCCATCTTTAACCAAGCGAATACAGCCAATTATCCCATTGAGTGGAGTTCTTAACTCATGAGAAGTAGTTGCTAAAAACTCATTTTTGAGTTGGTTAGCCGTTTGTGCTTCTTTCCAAGCTGTTTGTATTTCTGCTGCGCCTGTTTTTAGTCGGTCTACCATACTATTAAGAGCTTCGGCTAACTCATGAAATTCTCTAATTTTAAAGTTATTGGGAACCTGATCGATAGAAAGTAAATGCTGTTTTTCTTTAGCATAATCTCGTAACTTTTCTACAGGTCGTGATAGTTCTCGTGCTATGTATAATGTTGCTAATAAGCAAGCTACAATTAGACACAAAGTTATTACAAATAACAATTGCCAAATTTCTATAAGATCAAATAAGGCATTTTTTCGACTTTGCACCGCCAAAATTATCCACTTCTTGTTTCCTTGGCTAGTAACTGGGCTAGGAATAGCAGTATATCCAGCTAATAATTCCCCTCCTTTTTCTTCAAATGACGACAAGTGCTGAAAATAATTGTTACCTGCGAGCGCATTTTTCACAGCACCTCTTAGTCTTTCCGCATCTTCGTCTTGGTCGATATTTCTTCCCACAAACTTAGCAAGCGGATGCGCCAAAATTGTGCCATCTTGAGAAATCACTACTGTATAGCCAGAAAGAGATCCTGGCTGGGCTTTGTCCTGTAATATTAGTGCTGACTGTATACTTAAGACAGAGCGAAGATTACCATTTTTGCCATACACAGGCGCACTTAAGATAAAATTAATTTGGTTTCTTGAAATAGATTGATTACTATTATTATTAATGTTAAAATTTTTTATTGTTGCTACATTTGTAATTATTTTATTTTGACTTAAGTGTTTTTTTTGATGTTGGAGCCATAATCTCCTGTTAGAATTATTAATAATTTTATGTTGGCAAGTACTAGCAGTATTTTTTTGAGAAAACAAATCAGTTAATTCAAGACAGCTTTCCTGCGTAGGCAATTGTGCAGCTAGTTGTTCTAAAAATTGTTGGGATTCCTGTGAAGTTCCTAACTTAATAGCTGTGGTTTCACTAGCTATTAATAAATTAATTTGAAGATTTTTGATAGATTCCTGAATATTATGCCCTTTTCTAACAGCACTTTCTGTCAGATTTTGGCGAGCAGTTTCTTGGAGACGAGAAGCAGCTTTTCTGTAAGTTACATATACTCCCATCAATAAAACTGGTACACACAGCAGTAGAATCCGAGACAATAAAATCCGCCGAAAGGAAGTTGGACGTAACTTATACATATAACAATTAACAATGACTAATGATTGTTCAGCCTGGGAGCGAGTATACTAACGCTCCGCCTGTGATTAAAGTATAAAGAAGGAATATAGCCATAGCCATAATGAGTAAAAAATCTGATTTGAATAGACCACAGACGATAGTTGTTTTAGCAATGAGTGCTGATGGTAAAATTTCTGATGTGCAAAGCTCTCCTGCTGGGTTTGGTTCCCCTAACGATAAGGCACATCTAGAACAACAAGTAGCTGAAGCTGATGCTATTCTCTTTGGTGCTAACACTCTGCGCTCTGGTGGTACAGCAATGCGAGTTGTTAATCCTGAGTTGCTTAAACAACGAGAATCTTTAGGAAAACCACTACAACCAATACAAATTGTTTGCTCTCGCGGTGGCAATATTGATCCAAAGTTAAAATTTTTTGAGCAACCGATACCGCGTTGGTTACTAACTACAAGTACTGGCGCACAAGACTGGCAAGAAAATTCAAAATTTGAAAAGGTTTTAGTATTTGATACACCAGAGGGAGAGATTGACTGGGTTAAAGCTTTGGAAGAATTGCAAAAGCTAGGTTTGCAACACTTAGCTGTATTAGGTGGGGGTCAATTGATAGCATCTCTGCTAGAGGCAGATTTGATTGATGAATTTTGGCTAACTGTTTGCCCATTGATTTTCGGTGGAACTACTGCACCAACCCCAGTTGCAGGTGCAGGTTTTTCTACGGAAATGGCTCCACGCTTAGAATTGCTTAGTGTTAAGACTATTGACCAGGAAGTGTTTCTGCACTATCGCCTGCAACGCCAATGAAATTAGATTACCCTAAATAAAGTTTGATCTGAGTTTATTGCTAATAGCTAACTGCTAATTGATCACAATCGTGGAACAAATTAAGCCCCGCTACTCTGTTGCTTGGATTAACAATATTGCGGAAGTCCCTCAAAGTGAGTGGGATGCCCTCGCACTGGCACTAAAAACGCCATTCTTGGAATGGGAATGGTTGCACTGTATAGAAAAGTCTGGGAGTACAACTGCCCAAAGTGGTTGGCTACCCAATCATTTAATAGTGTGGCGAGATAGACAGTTAGTTGCGGCTGCGCCACTTTATATTAAAGGTCATAGTTACGGCGAATTTGTTTTTGACCACCAATGGGCAGATTTAGCCCATCGCTTAGGAGTGCAGTATTATCCAAAACTGCTGGGAATGGCTCCCTTTACGCCTGCTGAGGGGTATCGGTTTTTAATTTCCCCTGGAGAAAATGAAGACGAGTTAACAGAGTTAATGATAGGGGCAATTGATCATTTTTGCGATCGCCACCGCATCTCTGGCTGTCATTTCTTATATGTAGACCCCGAATGGCGACCAGTTTTAGAACGTCACGGCTTTAGTAGTTGGCTACACCATAACTATATTTGGCAAAATTCTGAATTTAATACTTTTGACGATTATTTGGGCGTGTTTAATTCTAACCAACGTCGCAATATTAAAAGAGAACGCAAAGCCGTAGAAAATGCTGGTTTACAACTCAAAACTTTAACAGGAGAGGAAATTCCTAAGCATTTGTTTCCCTTAATGTATAGTTTCTATGCTGATACTTGCGATAAATTTGGTTGGTGGGGCAGTAAGTATTTAACAAAACGATTCTTTGAACTGCTATATCCGAAATATTGTCATCGGGTGTTATTTGCTGCGGCGTATCATCAGGGAGATAATCATAAACCGATAGGAATGTCATTTTGTATTACTAAAGGCGATCGCTTATATGGTCGTTATTGGGGAAGTTTTCAGGAAATTGATAGCTTACACTTTGATGCTTGTTACTATACCCCGATTGAATGGGCGATCGCACACGGTATCCAAACTTTTGACCCTGGCGCAGGTGGACGACATAAAAAACGTCGTGGTTTTCCAGCAACCCCAAACCACAGCCTGCATCGATTTTACAACCCACGCTTAGGAAAAATTCTTAAATCCTATATTCGGGAAGTCAACGAATTAGAACAGCAAGAGATTGATGCAATTAATCAAGATATCCCATTTAGCAAGCGTGAAATCGTGCTAAATGCTGAATTTAACAGCTAGATGCGCTGGCATTTACACTATGATTATGAACTGTCGATTATCAAACAATTCTACTAATTTTTATGAATGAAACTGCTGAATCATTGACAGCCATTGATGACAAGCTTTCTCACCGTCATATTGACCTCGATCCAAATGGATATTTTATTATTTATCTAGATCGAGAACCTGGACTAATTTGTGCCAAGCATTTTACTAACATTATTGACGATCGCGGTTTAGCCGTTGATCCTGAAACTGGCAAAGTTATTCCAGCAAAGGGTAAAGTACAACGGACACATACCACGCTGTTTACTGGTAGAACTGCCAAGGAACTTTGTATACAAATTTTTGAAGAAACTCAGCCCTGTCCCGTAACTTTACTGGATCATGCTGCTTATCTCGGACGGGAATTTTTACGGGCTGAGATTGCTTTAATTAGTGGACAAGACTACGTGCAAGATTAGCTTTGACTTTGATAAAACCACCAAGTAGCCATCGGAATGACGGTTGCTGCAATTAACAAGACGACAACAAGTATTGTGGAATTGCCTGTGTCCGTTTCTTCTGCGGTTTTATAGGTACGTCCAACTTGGACATTATCTTGCACTACTGGTGGGCCGGGATCGGGATTACCAGATAATACAGCAACTAAGCGATCGCTTGCATCTGTCAACGCTTGATTGTATTTATCCCCCTCGCGCAGTGGTACTAATACAGTTTCCGAGGCGACGCTATTAGCAATCTCATCAGACATAATTGATTTCACAGCATCTCCGGTACGAATAGCCGTATTGTTAGTCAGGCTATCGAGTACCAGTAATGTTTGATGCGCTTTTGCTTCTGGGGTAGGAAACCATTTATCAAACAGCTTATCGGCAAAGCCGTCGGCTGTTTCGCCGTAATCTATGCGATAGACAGTTACCATCCGTACTTGATTACCAGTGTTGGTTGCTAACTTATCTAAAGCACCGTTAATTTTTCCTTTCACGACGCGGCTAAGGACATCAGCTTTATCTAGCACCCAATTGTGAGCATCGTTTGGTGTGAGATTGGGGATCTGATAAACTCCCGTAGCATTCGCAGGCAAAATTACTAGCTGAGTTGTCAGCAGCATTAATCCCAATGCCAGGAGTAAGCGCTGTAAGTATTTATTCCTACTAAAATATTGATTGACGAGTTTTCTCATTCAATTGACCATAAAATAGATTTTTGATCAATTATCAATTATCAATTATCAATTATCAATAGTTGTTGAGTAACTTGATGGCAAGCTTTATCAATTATCAATTATCAATAGTTGTTGAGTAGCTTGATGGCAACTTTACAGGAAAAAGCTAACTGCTAATCGCTAATCGCTAACAGCTATATTATTATCAGGTTTTGGCAGTTGTCGCAGTGTATCTCGATAAGCTTTTACAGCTTGAGTTTGACTAGGATAACGCACGTATTGAGCCAAGACAGAAAAATCTAATTCTGGTAGAAATTCACTATGAGAAATTAATTCATAACCTTGTTCGCGCAGGCGATAAAGAGAAAATTGACTATTTTTCCAAAACCAAACTTCCGGTACTTGTAAACCTTGATAAACATCCAGCTTCTCGATACCGCCGCTAGAAATAACCACTTCTAAGGCAATATCAGGAAATTCTTTAAGTTGACCAAAACAATAACATTCATCTGGTTCTAGTCCCCTTTTTTTAGCTTGTTTGCGGAAAGTTGTAGAACCATAACCACTAAGATCAATATCCATTTCCAGAGCATAAATTTCAATTAAACGAGCAATGGTTTTTTTATCAAATTCATGTTCTGGTGATGGAGTCATAATTTCTAAAGTACCTTCAAGATAAGTCATCCGCAAACCTGGAAAATCATCTAAGGTTGCTCGTAATGTTTCGTATTGTTCCCAGGTGACACTATTTAGAATTAGGCGTTGTTCTCCGATTTGGTGACTTTCTGCTTGTGGGATAAGATTTAGAGTCATAATAATTAATTCTTGTACTAAAAAATATAGCTACAACTATATAATCAAACTTACTATGACTTTTATCTTAACCAACGATGACGGGATAGATGCCCCAGGCATCCGCGCCCTGCAAAAAGCGATTAATGACAAAGGTATAATCGTTGCGCCTGCAACAGAATGGTCAGGTTGTGGTCATCGCGTCACTACTACTCAACCGATTAAAGTAGAATGTCGCTCACATAACGAGTATGCTGTTGGCGGTACTCCTGCTGATTGTACCCGCCTTGCAATTACACATCTTTGCCAAGATGTTAAATATGTAATTTCTGGTATTAATGCTGGTGGTAACTTAGGCGTTGATGCTTATATTTCTGGAACAATTGCTGCTGTGCGAGAAGCAGCAATGCACAGTATTCCAGGGATTGCTGTTTCCCAGTATCGCAGAGGTAAACGTAATGTTGATTGGGATGTAGTTGCAAATTTAACAACACCAGTTTTAGATCAGTTACTCACCCATACCCTAGAACCTGGATGCTTTTGGAATGTAAATTTACCCCATTTAGAACCAGGAGATCCTAAACCCGATGTGGTGTTTTGTGAACCTTGTACAAAACCATTATCTGTTAATTATCGGGTTGAAGGGGATACATATTATTATGTCGGAGACTATCAAAAACGCGATCGCACCCCTGGAACCGATGTTGATGTCTGCTTTTCAGGTCATATCGCTGTCACGAAAATTCGGCTCTAATTACTGGTCTTGTAAAAGTCGATAAATTTCATAAATCATCTGCGTCCATCTGCTTTTATCTGCGTTCTAAAAAAACAAAGAAACGATTTTTGCCATAAATCTACTGTAAATTTTTTCTCCTCACCCCTCCCTCCTCACCTTTAAGATAAAGATTGTCTCAAAATAACAGCGCGAACTTATGCGAATTCTAGTTATGGGTGGAACCCGATTTATCGGTGTCTCTCTCACAAAAATTTTGGTGGAACAAGGACATGAGGTTGTCTTGTTCAATCGCGGTAATAAACCTGCACCTGTGGAAGGTGTGCAACAAATACATGGCGATCGCACTGACGCATCCCAACTAAAAGATAAGTTATCATCAGAAAAGTTTGACGCGATTTTTGATAATAATGGGCGTGAACTTAGTGATACTCAACCATTAGCAGAAATTTTTAAAGATAAAGTCCACCATTTTGTCTATATGAGTTCTGCTGGAGTTTATCTCAAATCTGACCAAATGCCACATATAGAAGGTGATGCGGTTGATCCTAAAAGTCGCCACAAAGGTAAGCATGAAACTGAAACTTACCTAACACAATCAGGATTACCTTTTACCTCAATTCGCCCTACATATATATATGGTGCTCAAAACTACAATGATTTAGAAGCGTGGTTTTTTGATCGCATAGTGCGCGATCGCCCTATCCCCATCCCTGGAAATGGAATGCACATTACCCAATTTGGTCATGTGAAAGATTTAGCTAATGCAATGGCACTTGTTTTAGGAAACTCCCAAGCAGTAGGGCAAATTTATAACGTTTCAGGCGATCGCTTTGTTACTTTTGATGGTTTAGCCCGCGCTTGTGCTGTCGCTGCTGGTAAATCACCTGAGAATTTACAAATAATTCATTACGATCCGAAAAAGTTTGATTTCGGTAAGCGTAAAGCTTTCCCTATGCGGGTGCAGCATTTCTTTGCTTCCGTAAATAAAGCCAAAATTCAACTAAATTGGCAACCAGAATATGACTTAATCTCTGGTCTAAAAGACTCTTTTCAAAATGATTACATAGCTTCTGGTCGTGACCAAACTGAGATAGATTTCTCTACTGACGATCAGATTCTTCAAGCTCACAACGCTTAATTATTTGGTTGGCAATAGGCGTTGCTTATTGCCAATTCCTAATATTAACTTGATTTTTTTACTAATTTCTATTATATTAATCTTATAATGGGATATAACTAAAAATTTTATAAAAGCAAATATTATAATTATGATAATAATATATCAAAAATGTGTAATAAAATCAACACTTTTAACCTTTTTATTTAATAGTTGCTGATAGCTTAATTGATTGATTTGGCGGCAACAAGTAAATTAATCCAGAAATCAAAGTAAGAGCGACAGAAATCCAGAAAGCAACTAAAGAAGGGATTCTCCAAGCATCAGAGAGAGGAGCAATTAACAGAGCGATCGCGACTATTTGACTAACGGTTTTCAGCTTGCCCCAGATATTAGCACCGGAAATAGTAACTTGGTTAACGCGCCAACCTGCGATCGCCAATTCTCGCCCCAAAATCAAAAATACCCCCCAAGCTGGTACTTGACCCAATTGAATCAACGCCAGCAGAGGAGCAAGTACCAGCAACTTATCTACTAATGGATCAAGAAACTTACCTAGCTCGGTGATTTGGTTAAGTTTACGAGCCAAGTAGCCATCTAACCAATCTGTAGCAGCAGCAACTAAAAAAATTGCTAAACATACCCAGCGCCAAGTATGAGTTGGGTTTTGCAAACCATATAACAGTACTGGCAAACCCAGGAGACGAGATAAAGTAATCGAGTTGGGTAAGTTCATAAAATTTGCGACAAGCGAAATAGCTAAATAAATAGCTGGGTGGAAATAAACTTAAAATTGTTAATTGTTAATTGTTAACAAGCACCCTTTTTATTTACAACTACCTGAATAGTTTTGACAATTAATTTAAGGTCATAACCAACAGACCAATTCTGCTGGTAGGCTATATCCAGACGTACCACATCTTCAAAGTCTTTAACATGAGAGCGACCTTGAGTTTGCCATTCGCCAGTAATACCAGGTTTAACCTTCAACCGTTCCCAGTGATGAATTTCGTAGAATTGAACTTCATCTGGAGTTGGCGGACGAGTTCCAACTAAGCTCATTTCTCCCTTGAGAACATTCCAAAACTGAGGTAATTCATCAAGGCTGGTACGGCGCAGGAATTTACCAACACGAGTAATACGGGGGTCATTTTCATTTTTGAAAATATAACCATTGGCTTCATTCTTAACCAGATGCTGGAATTGATCCGCATTCATTACCATAGAACGAAATTTCCAGATCCGAAAGCGTTTGCCGTTTAAACCGCAGCGCATCTGGCTGTAAAATACGGAACCTGGATCATCTAGCTGCATAGCGATCGCGATCGGGATAATAACGATAGCAGTTATGGCTAGCCCAAGTAATGAACCGAATATATCAATTAAACGTTTAACTTTATTATTTACCGATGGATGCACCTGTGGATGATAGAGATACTGCTGGGAGCAATCATCCCTAACCAGTGAATGAACTGATGCAGTGCACAATTTAGATGTACCTATCACAGGTTACAGTCTTTTATTTACAGGGTTAGTAAGTGATTTTACCAGTATTAACTAGGTTTTATCACTATGTAATAGTAAAAAAACTTTTAACTTTAATTATCATCACTGTTCTCGCATCCCCCTGAAGGCAGACGCGATGCAATTTAATTTAATATAAATACATCAGCATTTACGCATTGTTAACTACAGATTCATGCTTTGGGGACTGGTGAGTAAGAAACTATCCCTCTATCTTTCCATCCATCTTAAGCAATGCAAACTCAATCTATAATAACTTATTTTCTTTTGTAGCCGTCATTATCACTAAAATCTTCTTGTGTATAGAGTGTAAATGGATTATCAATTAATGTTTTTTCATCTAAAGATAAATCTTCATCTAAGTGCTGCGGTTCTGAGGAAAATGAATCTAGATCTAAATTTTGCTCAGATGCTAACACCTTGGGTCGATACTTTAATATTGTTACTTCTGTTGGCGCTTTTGCGATTAAATCAACTATGGGTGTTGGGGGCTGCTCTGAAAAAGTTTTACGTTCACACCATTCAAACATAGATAGATCTTCAGTGAGTTGTTGCAGCGTATTTTGAGGCAAAAAATGTTTTATATCTGATTGAATACTAGGTTGATTAGTTGGGATTAGATCTTCCTTTGGGGACGCTAAAATATAGTTGTCTTCCACTACAGCAGAATTCTGATCAACTGTTAGCAACTGGGCTAGTATAACTACAGAGTTGGGATCAGGTTTTACAGTAATTGAAGAGGCATCTGCTGCCCATAAATCAGTTTGTTGCGTGATAGTAGCAATATTGGCTATCGGCTGAATATTTTTATTAGTTGCATCGGCATTTTGTGCCAGATCTTCACTATCTAAAACATCTTCTTCAGCCAACGCCGATGATGTTAATGCAGCGATTTCATCGTGTAAGAATCTATCTAAATCAGATACATCAATTGGTTGTACACCTAGATCAGCTAAATCTAGGTCAATTTCTTCTATCTCAGGAGTATGTTCCAATTGGTTAATTTCAGTTTCAGTTTGCTGAAACTTAATTTTTGGAGTAGCTTGTTGATTTTTAAGATCAATTTTGGGATTTATAATTCCTAAACTTAATGGTTTTGCGATCGGCTTAGAGATGAAACTTGTGTTGGAATAAGGAGTTTTTTCCGATTTACGAACTTGTTTGACCATATTTGGCTGAATGCCTCGGAAGCTACTAACGAAATTAGGTAATAATTTCGTGAGGGAAAGTGTTTTAGAAATCTGCTGATTAGATAAAAGTGTTGTCTGATTACTAGCTGCGTTTGTAGTAGCCCCGAACTCAGATATTTGAAGATTTGTTAAATCACGTACTTGCTGGGCGATCTGATTTAGCAAAGTTTTAAACATCACTTCACTTTTTTGTCTTTGGTTGCAAAGGTTTTCCACTCCTTCAGTTAATGATTCTTGAGAGTTTTTTAAATTGTGTTGTAGAGATTCAAAGACAATTTTAAAGGTAAAATTTAAGGTGATTAAGAGTTGGTCGGATTGCACTTGTAGCTGTCGCATTTTTTCCAAGCGCTCAACTGGGTGCAGAGGTGTAGATAGGGAAGAACTTTGTTGATAGTTAGCTCCGTGAGGTAACATACCGATGTCGTCAACATTTGTTGTTTTTGAGGTGGAGTACTGTTCTAAGACACTGGATTGAAAACCCAAAAACTGAGTATTTAAATTTGCTCTTATTTGAGCTACCTCTGGAGTTAAGCTTTCCTGAGTGCGTAGGCGTAGCCCGTCGTAGACATCGCTCAAAATGAGCAAAAACTCTGATATAGTTTGCTGAAGTATTGCCAGTTGTTGCTCTGCAAAGTAATATTTCTGTCTGAGTGCTTTTATATCTTGAATTTCGGATGTCAGATCAGCTTTCTGCTGCTGTAAAATTTCTACCTCAGCCTGTAACGGTTTGATCAAGTTGGAACCCAAGGAAGCAATTTTTTGACCAACTGCATCTACCACTTGTCGAGTTACGGATTGCTGCACAGATGTGCCTATCTTGGCTTGAGAATTTTGTGACTCTAAGGCAACCAGATAGCTGCGGACTTGCTCTAGAACCAAACTCTGTTCAAGCAAATCATTTGGGGTTAATTGGCTAAGGCTAGTATTAACCTTGGGAAGAATGCGGTCAATCGCAGCAATTAGCGAGTTTAGATTGTGAGGACTCACAGTATAACCTTTAAGAATAACAGGTATAGCAACACAAGAAATACTTATGAATTTCTGATTCTTACTTATAATTCTGCACCTGCCAACCTCGATCCGCAATCTAGTGATCAAAAAATTTCGACTATATGTAAACTTTTAGGGGTTATTCATTTAATTTAGTTATCTATAAAAAACT
Source organism: Oculatellaceae cyanobacterium (assembly GCA_036702875.1). Lineage (GTDB taxonomy): Bacteria > Cyanobacteriota > Cyanobacteriia > Cyanobacteriales > PCC-9333 > Crinalium. The sequence continues at coordinate 185,339 of DATNQB010000059.1, forward strand.
AAGAGTGAAAACTCTAACTCTACTTGCGGCAGCAAGAGCGCCAACAGGTAGGGAATATCAAGAAGCGATTGCGATCGCACTGTTGCTATATGTCTTGTTGAATAGACGATAATATGTGTGGTGGCTTCCTAATTGATCGCACGCTCAGGCAATCGCCCACAATTAGCAGGTTTTGCTTGGGACGATCTCAACTTTTCTCAGTATTTACTAGACAATGGTTTAATGGAAGAAAAATACAGCGCCCGCGAACTCAACTCCAATATGAATGCGCTGATGAGCGCCGCTCCTTTATTTGCGGGCTTACCACAACCTGCTGTGGACAAAGCTATTGCTAATGTAGTCACCCGTAGCCATCCAGCCAATCAAGTGATTTTGCTAGAAAATGACTGGGGTGGGTCGGTTTATTTCATCTTGAATGGTTGGGTGAAAATTCGTACCTATAATATGGATGGCAAAGAAGTCACCCTCAACATCCTGGGACAAGGAGAATTATTTGGTGAAATGGCAGCACTGGATCAAGTTCCTCGTTCCACTGATGTCATTACGCTGACTCCTACCATGATTGGTAGTATGCCATCTCAAGATTTTGTGCAATTAGTTAAGACTGAACCAATGGCAGGGGTGCGTTTGGCTCAATTAATGGCTAAACGCTTGCGTCAATTAAATCGTCGGCTGCGGTTGCGAGAATCTGATAGTGTTTCCCGCGTAGCAGATACTTTAATATTCTTGGCGGAAGGGCAGGGTAAACCTAAAGCCCAAGGCACTGAAATTCCTAATTTGCCTCATCGCGAATTAAGTAGTCTTAGCGGACTGGCAAGGGAAACAGTAACACGGGTACTAACAAAGCTGGAAAAAAAAGGGCTAATTTTACGCGAACATGATTTGCTAATTATTCCAGATCTGGCAGCTTTGGAGGATACTATTGCATAGGAAAAAATTATGAGTTTTCACCAAATTCTGGTTGCTATTGATCAATCTAACTTATGTGAAGCTGTATTTAGTCAAGCATTAAATTTAGCAGAGTTGAATAAAGCTAAATTAATGCTGCTACATTGTGTTAACAGTGAAATGATTGGTGAATCAAGTATAACTATGCCTCTGGAGATGGGTTTGTATTCTCCAATTGTTAATACTAATTACGAAAATCAAAATATTATTATGCAACAACGGCTCTTAGAGACACAAGCAATGCTGAGAAGGTATTGCGAAACAGCCACAAGCCGAGGCGTTACAACAGAATTTGATTATAAAATTGGTGATGCTGGGCAGTATTTGTGTCAAGTTGCTCGCGCCTGGGGTGCAGATTTGATCGTTTTAGGAAGACGAGGGCATAAAGGATTAACTGAGGTTTTGTTGGGTAGCGTGAGTAATTATGTATTGCATAACGCTCACTGTTCTGTGTTGGTTGTTCAAGAAAAAAACAGGTGAATATACTTAAAAATCAAGCCAAACTCTCCTCGCCGTACATAGGTTAGGGTTTGGGGGTAGAGTGCTGGTTTATAGCAGTTTACAACTATTATTTAATACACATATTGTAGGGACGGGTGTTGAGAAAAATTTATGAATTTAAAGTTCGGAATAATTAGCGATCGCCCAAACCTACGACTCAACACCTAATAAAGTAGTAGCGTGAGATATTTGTCTATAAAATTACTAAATATAAATGGAAAATAGTCACGACGAATCGGAAAGCAAGCCTTTGAACAACAATACAGACTCATCTGAGGAGGTTAACCCAAACGAGCAACTAACTGAGGGTACATCTCAACAAAATGATTCGCCGGATCAACCGTTGCAAGGAATCTCTGATCGGGTTTATCAAGAAGGTAAAACGCCGTTGAGCATGGTAGAAACAGCGTTTCTTGCCAGTACTGCAAGCTTGATTTGGTTGATTAATTACTACTTCCCCCTCGGCCCGCTACTGCGAATTTTTTTCCCGATACCAATTGCTTTAGTCTACTTACGGTGGGGGCATCGGGCATCATGGATGTCGGCATTGGTTTCTGGGTTGCTTTTATCTGTGTTGATGGGGCCAACGCGCAGTATTTTGTTTTTTATCCCTTATGGATTAATGGGCGTACAGCTTGGTGCTTTATGGAGACGCGGTTCTAACTGGTTATTGTCAATTGGTATCGGTGGATTAATTGGAACATTTGGGTTCTTTTTTCGGTTTTGGTTACTCTCTATTTTGCTAGGGGAAGATCTCTGGGTTTATTTGATGACTCAGATTACTGAAATAGCAGAGTGGGTGTTTGTAAAGTTAGGGTTTTTGGCTCAACCAAATTTGCTGTTAGTGCAAGCGATCGCATTAGCTATGGTAATTCTCAACAATATGATTTATCTATTTGTTGTTCATCTGGTGGCGTTGCTGTTACTAGATAGATTAGGTAATCCTATCCCTAGACCACCACGCTGGGTACAAGTACTGGTGGATTACGACTATTAACAATTAACCATGACCAACAACTAATGACCGATGACCAAGAATTAATTAAGATTTATACGGAAATAGCACAAGGGAAACAATGGGTACAGAAGTATCGCGGGAAATTACCTGTATTTGCTTGTATCTTAGGTTTTACTGAGACAGGTTTGATTCCTGGTATTTCAGCCGCAGGTAGCACACCTGATGCTCGACGTTATACTGCGATCGCAGATGCAGAATTTTTGTTTAACGGTTCCCAGGTAAAGCCTAAATACCCCCTACCCCCCCTAGATGCTGGAGCTTCCCCAGTATTGATTTCCCGTGCTGTAGTTGAAGCATTAGACATCCCTCTATACATATTTAATGCTGGTTTGCCCCAATCACCATCAGTACCAAACATTGATTTAGGTGGTATTCCAGCAGCTTGTTTAACATTTGGTAACGCTTTACCGCTAGCAACAGTTAAACATCTACTGGTTCAAGGTTTGAATTGGGGAGAAAAATTAGCCGCAAAAACTCCTAACGGATATGTAATTCTCGGTGAGTGCGTTGTGGGGGGAACTACTACAGCACTAAGTATCCTTACAGGTTTAGGGCTCTCTGCTGCTGGTAAAGTTAATAGTAGCCACCCTAAGTGCAATCATCAGCAAAAGTGGGATTTGGTACAAACTGGGTTACGACGCTCTGGACTTATTAATATTGATGATTTTCTCAAATTTGAAATTAACGACTTAACTAATCAGCTTCAATCTATAGATCCTTTAAAATTAGTAGCCGCAGTAGGCGATCCGATGCAAGTAGTAGTAGCTGGGATGGCAATTGCTGCTAGTCGCACCAGTGGGGTTTTACTTGCTGGCGGTACACAAATGTTAGCTGTTTACGCTTTGATTAAGAAAATTGCTGAGTGCTACTGTCTAGAATGGCAACCTGAACAAATTGTTGTGGGAACGACTCGGTGGGTAGCAGAAGATCTTACGGGTGACACCGTTGGACTAGCTTCCGCAGTGGGACAAGTTCCCCTGATCGCCACCACATTAAGTTTTGCTGCTTCTCGTTATCATCAATTACGAGTTTATGAGCAGGGATATGTTAAAGAAGGGGTGGGTGCGGGTGCAAGTGCGATCGCGGCTCATCTATATCGAGACTGGAACCAAACTCAACTTCTGCAAGCTATTGAATCGTTATTAGAAAGCATAAACCACTAATGCCAATACGGTTTTTGGCCATCGCTCATCGCTCATCGGTCATCGACCATTGATAATTGTTCATTGATTAAAAATCCCCCGTAGTTTAAAAACGGGGGAGTACGAATATCACCAAAAGCTTTGTAACCAATCAAGCTATACCTGAAATGGATGAAGCCATCTGGCTTAAGCATGACGTTAACTCCTTAACGGAATCTACTAGCTAATAGTTGCTCCTCTAGAGCAGCAATGCGATTGTATGCGGCAGTGAGTTGTGCCGTTAACCGTCTAATTTGAATCTCAGGAGACAAATCCTTTTCACTACTTTGATAACCATTGTTATCAAAACTGCTACCATCGCTGAGGATATCTTTATGTTCTAAGGTTCGCTCAAGGCTGCTCTGGTGCTGGTAATTATATTGCCTACCCATCGCTACCGATGAGTGAGCAACGCCATTTACAGAGGTTGCGACCTTTTGTGATAAAGCTGTTGAGACTTTGTAGTTCAACTCATCCATCATTTGGTACATTGCATCAACTTTATTACTTAAAGCGATGACTTGAGTTTCAACTGAATCCATATCGTTGCAAATAAATATTAGTTGCTTTTATTTATAGTAGGCATCAAATCCTGAAAAATTATAATATTTATGAATCATTTAACTATTGAGCGTTATGCTCATATAATTCCCTAACTTTTATAAGCTTTTACACTTAGGTAATTACTACAATCTTGAGTAATTGATACAGATGTGACAATCATAAACAGTGAGATTAGACAATCCTTTCTGTATCACCCTTAACAAGAATTGTGATAATTTATTGAAAGAATTAAACGCAATAAAGAGATTGTTGCTTAATTTTGATAAAATCCCCACAATTTTGGAGAATAAAGGCTTGATTTTCCAGATTTTTTCACTACTTGCGCTGGTATATGGAAAACCGCAATAATTTACGGCTATGTTTGTACGCTTTTGCTTGATGAGCAAGAAAGCACTCAATCAACTAATTTCTGTGATCGTGCCTAGTTTATAAAATAAATATTCAAAATGAAGCGACGCGCTTTTTTAACGGGTGCTGGAACCTTAGCATTGAGCCAGCTAGTAGCAGGTTGTCAGGGTTCTAAAACTGAAACCCTCAATATCAGACTACTAAGAAATTCTATTCCTCCTCAGTTATTAAATGAGTTCCGTAATAGCCTCAAGCCCAGCCCAAAGCTTAACTTTGCTCCCATAACACAGTTAAGCGAAATAGTTAAAAGCCTAGAAACCTGGAAAAAACCCGCAGATCCACAAAACAACAAGCTAAAAATTCCATTTTTCTCACCTAAACAGCCAGAAATTTCCGACTTGGTGACATTGGGGGATTATTGGCTAGAGTCTGCAATTCAACAGCAGCTAATTCAACCACTAGCACTTGACAAGCTGAAAAATTGGCAGCAGATACCAAAGCAATGGCAGGAATTGGTTAAGCGCAACGAGCAAGGTCAGTTAGACGCTTCTGGAAAGATCTGGGGTGCGCCTTATCGCTGGGGTAGTACGGTAATTGCTTATCGCAAGGACAAGTTTAAGTCTTTAGGTTGGACACCTACTGATTGGAGTGATTTGTGGCGAGAGGAATTACGCGATCGCATTTCTTTATTAGATCAACCCCGTGAAATAATTGGTCTAACTTTGAAACACTTGGGGTCTGCTTACAACACTGCCAATTTAGATGAAGTTAAGAATCTTAAAGATGCCCTAAAAAAGCTGCACCAAAACGTCAAGCTATACAGTTCTGACGCTTACCTACAACCCTTAATTTTAGGGGATACCTGGTTAGCTGTCGGTTGGTCAACAGATGTATTAAAGGCAATTAAAAACGAACCTCGAATTGCTGCTGTAGTTCCCCAGTCAGGAACCGCACTCTGGGCAGATTTATGGGTGCGACCAAAGTTAGTTAGTGCTAACTCGACTTCAGAAACACCAAATTTAGAAGATTTAGCTGACCAGTGGATTGATTTTTGTTGGCAACAAAAGTCTGCTAGTGCTATTTCTCTATTTACTGAAGCAGTCTCACCAGTATTAATTAATATGGCTGGGAATGATATTCCCAAAGATTTAGTGAAAAATCAGCTACTACTACCAAACAAACAAATTATTCAAAAAAGTGAATTTTTGCATCCCCTATCTAAAGCAACTGAACAGCAGTATCGGTCATTGTGGAAAGAAATTCGTAATATCAAGTTATGAGTTCTTAGAAAGGAGATGCTTCTGGTTTAAGTCTCAATCGTAAACTATCTTGACCAGAAGATTCTAACCAAATTTGGCAATTAGACAAATTACTATTGAAGTTACAGGTGTAAGCTGCTAAAAGCGTTCTCTGCTGATTGAATACTCTAATATTGTAGCCAAAATCTCTAGCAACATTACCAAACTCATTAACAAAGCGATAGCGATCCATATAGTCCAGCAGAGTCCAGAGTTGCCGATTTACGACCAAATCCACCCGTTTTTCTGTTGGGTAAGCAATCCAGTTGTTGAGCATCTTACCAGCAAACTGTTCTTTAGCCCACCACAGGCTAGGAGTTGTCAATCCATCTTGCGAAATTGTATTAGCTGTTATAACATCAGGTCGCGTAGGCGCTTTTTCTTGCTGGATGAGGTTTAATTCTAAAGGCGCTGTAGAAGGTACTGGGATATCTGAAGTTTGAGCCTGTGCTAATAAAGGATAAAAATAATAAACCAGCAGCAATAGCGATATTTTTCCTGATTTTAGAATTTTTTGTAAGTAGGTTATGTTAATTAAACCTATAGTCCCACCCTCAAATTTCCCGCTTATTAGCGAAGAGGGAGAAATTTTATGCTTGATCTTTTTTAAAGTAGAGCTAATTATTACCATTTTATTTATTAAAACTAAAGCTGATTAATAACAAGCTTAATAATAGGTTTTATAACAAGTCAAAACTTTAAGCAGTAGTGACTGAAGTTACTATTTAATTGTTCCTTAAAGGTCGGCTTTTGAACAATTAACAATTAACAATTAACAATTAACAATTAACAATTAACAATTAACAATTAACAATTATCAATGACCAATTACCAATCACCACAAAGATGAGATCTTAACAGTTATTCCCATAATCGTCGTCTAGGTGTCCCATTAAGACGTTGGTGAGCGTCTGTTAAGAGTTTGGGAATATCGAGTTGTTGGGGACAACGAGGTAAACAGTCACCGCATTCGGTACAGTTTGCGCCTTTTACCCCAGGAAACCAGTGACCCGCGTTGCCAAACATTCCATAGCGATATTTACCATAATCAGTCATATCATAGGCAACTGCTAGATTCCGCAGGCGTAGTACTTCGGGAATATTGATATTTTCTGGACAAGGTAAACATTTGTAGCATTGGCTGCACAAATTTGTGGAGAGAGTATCTACCATTTGAGTGTGTAGATGCTCTATAATTTTCAGTTCTATTGGTGTTAACGGGTAATCTTGATCCGCAACAGTCAGAGGTTCGGTTAATTCATCTGGGTTAGCTGCACCTACACTAAGGGTAGTAATGCGAGGGTCGCTCAATAAAAAGCGATAATTTAGCTCTAGCGGAGAAAAAGGAGTGCATAATTCCTTCAAAGTTGCTGGAGGTGTGTATAAGCGACCGCCCTTATCTGCTGGTGAGATAATAAAAATGCCCATATCCTTTTCATGGGCTAATGCTATTGCTGGTGCATGACGTTGAAAAAAATAGTAGTAATGCAGATTGACAAATTCAAATAAATCTGTATTAATAGCTGCGAGAATGACTTCTAATGAGCCATGTGTAGAAAAGCCAAGATGCCTGATTTTACCGGATGCGGTCGCTTCCTGCACAGGCTGCATACAGCCATTAGAAGCTAGTACCCATTCCAAATGCTCCCAAGTATTTATGCCATGAATTGCTAGACAATCGAGATAGTCTAGGTTTAAGCGTTGTAAAGATTCGTCAAGCCATAGACGCATGGTATCAGCATCAGGGGCAGGTGGTAGTTTAGTAGTGATATATACCTGCTCCCGTGGAACTGTTAATCCAGTTCGGAAAATTTCACCAAGATACTGTTCACTTTTGCCATAGCCTCTAGCTGTTTCTAAGTGATTTATTCCTTGGGCAATAGCATGATTTACTGTTCGGTAAGCCTCTGCTGAAGATGCCAAACAGCGCATTGTTCCCAAAGAGAATACTGAAAGCTGGAGATTAGTTTTCCCAAATCTGCGATAACGCATACGCTTATGGGTTATGGGTCATAGCTCATTGTTAATTGATAATTGTTAATTGTTAATTGATTCGCTATTCCCCATTAAAGCCGCCTCGCTGAATTAAATCCTCTGGTCGCAGTCTAGATATAAAATCCCTAAAGGCTCGACGTTCTGCCTCGTCAGCATCACGGTCAACAGGGATAGAAGCATCAGCTATCACTTCTTCCATGACCCAAATCGGGGCATTAGTGCGGATCGCGATCGCGATCGCATCACTAGGTCGGGCATCAATTTCCTTCTTGACCTCACCCTGACTCACAATCATCAGTGCATAGAAAGTATTATCCTGAAGCGAGTTAATAATTATACGCTCCAGTTTCATATTCCAAGCCTCAAACATATTAGCCATCAAGTCATGGGTAAGAGGTCTAGGAGGTGCTTGGTTTTCTAAAGCACTGATAATTGCTTTTGCCTGATCTTGCCCAATAAAAATCGGCAACGCACGTCGGTCTGAACCATCTTTTAGCAGCACAATTGGGCTACGAGTGACAGCATCTAAGGCAATGCCAGCAACTTTCATCTCAATCATCAGCTTGACCTCAAAAATACGGTCGGTATCAACTGTGGTTAAAGCAAAGCAATCAACTTATACTTGATAAGTTAGAAACCCAATCAAAGCGCAAGCTTTTGTTAATTTTTTATACTTTGCGACTATACAAGCAGCCGTGAAGACACAGGTTAATACCGTTTCACTTTTAAAGTTGATACAAATAGGCAGTACGAGGCAGGTATCAGGGGAAAACAATTAGACTTTAATCGTTTGTATCAGGCATTTTGTGAAATGGTATAACTTGGGAGCAACAAAGCTGTATTTCCCAGTATGCACCAGTCTTAAATATATTGGGCTGGGAATTTCACGGAAAAATGCTCTTTGCTGGCAATTTGAGTATTTACTACTAAATCTTTAGTTGGACTTAAAAGCAGTGTTTACAGGATTAATTCAAGCACTGGGAACAATTCGACCACAGGGCGAGGATCGCTTTGGAATTTCCTGCCTTGGGGATGCCTCAAAAACACTTTTACTGGATTTAGCGATCGGTGATAGTGTGGCAGTCGATGGGGTTTGCCTGACTGTAGAAAAGATTTTGCCCCAAGGCTTTGTAGCAGCAGCTTCGCCAGAAACTTTAACTCGTACTACTCTAGGGCAGCAGCAGCAAGCAGCAGCTTACGTCAACTTGGAAGGTTCTTTACGGGTTGGTAGCAAGCTAGGGGGGCATTTCGTCACTGGTCACGTAGATGGCATTGGTTGTCTAGATTCAGTAGTACAAACAGCGCAAGCTTGGGAAATGCGGTTTACAGCAACGCCATTATTTGCTGACCAGTGGCAAAGACAAATTGCGCGTTACATAGTCCCAAAGGGAAGTATCGCAGTTAACGGTGTTAGCTTGACGGTGGCAGATTGTGATTCAGACAGTACTTGGTTCTGTGTAGCTGTAATACCCCACAGTTTTGCCGAAACAAACCTGCGTTATTTACAGCCTGGAAGCTGGGTAAATTTGGAAGGCGATATTCTTGGTAAGTATGTCGAAAAGTTTATGGGTTTTTCTTCTTCTGCTAGAGATATCAAAAATAGCGATCGCCAATATGAAATTACGCCCACATTCTTAGCAGAAAACGGCTATTTTTAAGCAATTAACAATTAATTTGAAATTAGGTTTTTGTGTTTACCATTCAACACGAGCGAAATTATTCTAACAGTAGAATTATCAAAGATTAGGAAAGAGCAGGAAGCAAAGCTTAGAACAGCAAAATATTGTTAATGTCCTCATCTCTACTTCGACTGCTATATTTGTTACCTAAACTTTGAAGAACTGATAATTGTTAATTGATTAACTGCCTGGTTGGGTGATTATTTGGGAGGCACGTAAAGAACTAGCTAATTGAGCCATAGCATACTCTAATTGCAGCCCTGGATCTGTGGCTACCCAGCCTTGAGATGTCAGTTCACGGGTTTCAAAATGTAAATGTGGGCCAGTGGATCTGCCAGTGCTACCTACGCGCCCAATTATAGTTCCCTGTTCTATTATTTGACCTGGCTGAACAAAAATTTCTGATAGGTGACCATAGAGAGTTTGTTGGGTTTGGCTTTGCTGAAGAATAATTGCTTTGCCATAGCCACCCATCCAACCAGCACTAGCTACATAAGCAGGGGAAGTTGCCACTACTGGTGTCCCCATCGGTGCGCCGATATCAGTACCCGCGTGAAAACGGCGAGAGCCTAATACTGGGTGCATCCGCCAGCCAAAGGCTGATGTGATGGATGCAGGAACTGTTAAGGGGAAAATGAAGCTGCTGTTGCCATTACTTGGCAATAACTGTGGATAAATATTGGAAATATAGGAATTTACTGTTGTCGGTAAGCTGGATAAGCTTGGTAAGCTTCGCTGCACCGCCGCCACTGGTGTAAAACGACGGTAGCTGCTCGCATAAGCTTTTGGGGAACTAACTCGAATAGGACTAATATTAACTGAGGCAATATTAGCAACTTTTTTATTTTTCAAGCTTGGCTTGGTTAAATTAGGCAGTCGCACGGCAACAGATTGAGGAGGAGGAACCGCAATAGTACGATAAGCCGTTGCGGTTTGTGGACTCAGTTTTACTGCACCACACAGTCCCCGATATAGTCCTGGCCCCCGTAACACAGTTTTGCAGGTTGAGGGTTGTTTTAGGGAAATAACAGGCTTGTTGTCAGATTGTTGCAGGCGCGAGTTGTTTCTACCTACTTTAATGCTGTAGTCATCGCTAGGCTCAACAGTAGCATCAACGTAAACATTATTTTTTACGCTAATAGGAACTTTGGTGCTGGCTGCTGTCGTATTGGGGATGACATTTGGCAGTGCTATTTCTTCAGGCGTAGCTGGTACAACTAAATTTGGATAAGTACGTTTTGGTTGAGCAACAGCAACATCTGAATTATTAGCTCTTTCTGGTGAAGAAGATTTGCGGACAGCTACTGGTTCAGATTTACGTTCTGGGGAAGCTTGACGTGCAAAAACAAGTTGAGATTTACGTTCTGGGGCTGAAGGTTGGTGTACTACAACTGGATCTTGGTGTCGTTGGGATACAGATGGTGAAGGCGCGTCTGGAGCCGAGTTTTTAGGCGCAACATCTAGAACAGGTTCTGCATCTACAATGACGTTGCGGGGACTTTCTGTTGTGGTATTGGTGGCTGTATCCTGGGTTGGTTCCGCATTGGCAAACATTAACCCATTGCTGAGGACACCTAAACCGCCAACCCAGCCTAATCCTTGGATTAGTAGGGAACGCCGATAAAAAATGCTTAAAGGGGTGGAATTACTGGAGGATTGCTTTGGGTTTTCCGCTTCTATACTCATTATTCTCTCTATATAAAAATGTTGGGTGAATTTTAGGGAGTTGTAGTCAACTGAAGTATGAACTATGAAATAAACTTGTCTGAGCGTTTATCCTCCAGCATTTATCCTTTTTTTCATCCTTGATCCTTTAAACTTGACTTAATAATTATGTAGTCAATCGAGTTTTATTAATGCCAAAGTTGTTCAAATTTTTGGCTATGGGCAACTATTTGTTGTAGCCCAAACTGATTGTACCTAGCTTTAGACAAATTTCAGATGTGGATTCTACTGATGGCAAGCGAACTCGCAAATCTCCAGTAGGGGTAACACCAACAACTCTTCCAAGATGTCCATCTACAAGGATAGATTGTTCCTGGTTAATTAGAAGCTTGAGGTAAGAAGACAGCAAAACGTCTAATTTTTCTGATGAACAGTTTTGGTATCCGGATAAAATTCCTCTAATAATAATAGCGATTAACATTTCTAATGATTGAATCGGCTGGGTTGCCTGATTTTTAAAGAAATTTATAAGATTAATGCCAGCTTCAGGTACTGGGTTAGACCAGTTGATTCCAACACCAATGACTGCTTTGGTAATTATTTCTTGGTGGACACGGGTTTGGGTGAGAATACCACCAAGTTTATGTCCAGTAAGTAGCAAATCATTAGGCCACTTGAGTAAGACTGGAATACCATGATCGCGTAGCGCGGTAGCTATTCCCCAAGCACTAGCGAAAGTTAGCATGGCACCATTTGCGACGGGTAGATTAGGAGCAACAGCTATAGATAGGTACAGACCACCTTCAGGAGATTGCCAATGCCGTCCCCATTGACCTTTCCCTGCGGTTTGTTGGGTGGCAATTACAATTGTTCCTGGTTCAGCGCCTTGATCAATTAATTCCCAAAGCTTGTGATTGGTAGAAGATAATGTCTCAAATATATGAAAGGAAAGCTGTAGAGGTTGATTTTGATTTGCCCCTACTAGGGATTCAAGCTGTTGAAGATCAAATGGCACTGCTGCTAGTTGGAGAATTAGTCACTTAAAATAGCATAGATAATTTTTTTGCTGTCGGCTCACTTATTGTTAATTTATTTACAGATGGATATGAATATTTGGCACTGGCACAGTTGGTCAGGATTACCTTATTTAACTTGTAGCCTGCTGGAACCTTGGTCACACGGTTTTTTTACTGCTTTATTTTGGGCTAAAACTCCTTTGGAATTAGTGGAGGTGATTCAGCCAGAAGCTGAAGTTTATCGAGTTAAACAGGTACATGGAAATACAGTGTTAACGCCGTCAATGATAGCAGAGGCTTTTTCTGAAGGTGAGAAGGAACAAGAGGGGGGGTTACTACCTGCTGATGGATTGGTGACAGAGAAAGCTAACCAGGCGATCTGGGTATGTAGTGCTGATTGTACTCCGGTATTGATTGCAGATCGCCATACGGGACACGTGGCAGCAGTTCATGCTGGTTGGCGTGGGACTGCTCAGAAAATTGTGCCAGAAGCGATCGCTCAATTAATTGCTTCTGGTAGCCAATTAGAAAATTTGCTTGTAGCTATGGGGCCTGCTATTTCAGGTGAAGTTTATCAAGTATCTGTTGATGTTGCTGTTGAAGTTGGGAGAAGTATTGTACCCGCAAATGTTGCACATTCTCATGAAGAAATTTTAGATGTTTTGCAGGGTTTACCTGATTCGCCAGTATTACCAGATCCAGAAAAAGATAAGGTTCGTTTAGATGTGCGGAGAGTTAATGCAATTCAATTGGCACAACTAGGTATAAATTCTGAGCAAATTGCGATCGCGCCTCACTGCACTTATCAAGAACCAGAGAAATTTTTCTCTTATCGGCGAGACAAACTTAAAAAAGTTCAGTGGTCAGGAATTGTAAGCTTATAACCTAATACGATTGGCGGTGCTAGCTACAATTATTTGACGCAGCAGAAGGCAGGGCGAACAACAGAAGATAAGGATCATATGCTTTCTGACTCCTCCCTGCTCTCTCCTCACCCCTCCCTCTAAGGCAACCAGCGAGGACGAAATCCTGGTAATGGCAGTTGTTGTGGTTGCTGCTGCTGCGTGTTTGAGTCTTCTGTTGGAGGTGTGATTGGAAGTAGCCACAGCAGACTATTAACGATCGCTTGTCCATCATTCGTAGTCAAACTGCCTGTTTTTGGTAGTTTTTTATCGGTGACTAATTGATCGAATAGCAACGCTAAACCGTCTTGAGATAAGCTCATTTGAATGTCACGCTGATTTGGCAATGCCAATATCGGTGTCATTTTAGCTTTCTTAAGATCAATTGTGGCTAATAAAGGTTGTTCTTGGTATTCCTCAGTTTTCTGTAATTGGGTAATGAGACAGTAGAGCGTATCGGAACGGGGATCAAACTGAGCGTCTAATATTGAACCTGTGGTTTTGAAAATTTCTTTTTGTACGCCTTGGTTGGTAACTAAAAATAGCGATCGCGTATAGTCGGTATTAAATTTCAGCATTGCTGCTGATGCGCCATCTTTGGAAAAGCTGAAAACTTTAGAATACTGAGCCAGAAAATCTAGGGGCTTGGCTTTGGGGGTCATTGGTAAAATGGCAATTCCTTGTCCTTGCGCTACAGCCACAGCGCCACTGTCAGCAGTAATTAAAAAGTCTCCCCCTGGTTGATTTTCCAATGGTTGAGGTGGTGCGCCTGGTCGAATTACCCACAAACCAAACTCTCCTGGTTTGTTTCTGTTCACTCGCTGAACAATAATTGTCTGCCCGTCGGGGGACAGATCAAATTTCATATTTTGGAAATTTTTACTGTCTAATACTAGGTTGATTTTGCCAGCCGCCTCTGGTTTTGTTTCTGGTTTACCAGGAGACCGGGGATTAATCCCAGTAGTTACTGTGTATAGCTGTTGTTCAAATACGCCTGGTTTTTGGCTTAACCAGTCGGCAGCAGAAAATAAAATCTTTGTTCCTTGTGGATAGATTTTAAATTCGTTAACCGCCATATCAGCAGGAGTCAACACGGTTTTTTTCTGCTGGGTGACGTTATAGAGAATTAATCGTCCTTTTTCTTGCGGTTCAACACCGATATAAACAAAGGCGCGATCGCGGGTGCTAAATTGACCATAAAAAGGATCAATTAATTTTCCATCTTCTTTTCCCCCTTCAGTTTTAGATTTATCTTTTGCTCCTTGTAGTTGCACTTTATAGTTAGTGCCATAAAAAACGGGGGTAGTCAATGTGTATGCCATCCGCCGTCCTGCCCAGCTAAATTTTCCGGGTAGGGGTGGATCTATTTGCAAACTAGATTCGACACTAGCTTGATCCATTGGACGGTTAAAGTTGAGCGTAAAGGAAGTGTCTTCTGCTCCAACTTGCTGATTCTGCCAGCTAAAATTGCGTACACGAGGCGCTGTGCGATCGCCATTCCAAATCAGCAGACCAATTAGCGTTATCAATACTAACATCAGCGCGATCGCTGCACGGTCTAGTGGTTGCAGAATTTTAAATTTATCGGATTTATTTGATATCTTTTCCATTATTTAATTAGCATTTTATCAATTATCAATTACCAATAACCTATGACCAATGATTAGTATCCATGTTAAGTTTATTTCCGTCCAGCTACCTACAAGTTAATAATTATAAGGATTTTTTGGTTGGGGAATCTGCTTAATAGAATTAGCGGCGATTGTTAGTTGACGCTTACCGTTGAGGTTTTCCGTAATCATTTGACCTTCTATTTGTAACCAAGTATCGGCTGGGTAATTTTGAGTAGATTCGGTTAGCTTCACAGGTAAACCTACAGGATAAGCATCAGCAGCACAACAGGTAATCACAAATCTAGAAATTAACAAATATTGCTCAGGCAGTGGTGCGTCTTTAGGAGCAACAACAAACCCATCTACCTTAACTTTTTGCCCTGTATATGCGTCTGGTTCTGGGTAAACGCTAAGTGTCCGCGCCCAATCAACGAGCGATCGCTCTTCGGGTTTTTGGGAACTGCGAAACGCTTGCGGTTGTGAACGGGTGATAGTGGCAGATTCAGCTACTCCTCGTTGATTTGCTGTTTGGCTAGCAAACACTTTTGGAGTAATCAATAAACCTAAAATAGCTGTTACCAATAGCAACCCACTACTCCAACCTGGAGGAAATAAGGTAATGTGTTGAGGTAATTGCCCAGTCGGTTCTACTCGTCTACGTTTACTCTTTTTGCTACTAGACAAAATTTGCATCAATTTAGTCAGCAGTTGCACTAACTTGACAACGCCGATCAGCAATAACATTACGCCTGTAACGATTACTAGCCAGAAGTAATCTGGGTGAATCAACAAGTTTAAAGTATCAGTTAGCCAATATTTCAATAACATCCCGCCCCAAGCAAGAATGGCAAGGATGTCTAATAAAGACAATACCCAGAAGTTGCCCTGAGATTTAGCACCAGATGATTTAGCTGACATGGAAGTTAATAATAAGTGTTAACAGAAAAGTTAAGAGCGCGGCAAGACCAAATAAATAAAATACCGCTTTGGGGCGGAAAACAGATAACATTAAACCAACGCCCTTGAGGTCAATCATAGGGCCAAACACTAAAAACGCCAGTAATGACCCACTGGTAAAAGTAGCAGCAAAGGAAAGGGCAAAAAAGGCATCTACTGTTGAACAGATAGAAAGTAATCCTGCCAACAGCATCATCGCTGCAATAGATGTAATTGGCCCTTGACCAAGTTGGAGAACCACTTCTCGTGGTATAAGTACTTGAATAGCAGCAGCGATCGCACTTCCCACTACTAAAACCCCACCTAATTCTCGTAACTCCTGAACGGTATTTTCCAGTAATAAATTTAGTCTGTCAGCTAGGGGTTTTTTATTGGTCGATGCCGCCATAGATGCTTGTAATACAGTGGCATCCATGCGTAAGGTTTGACCACTTTGACCTAATAAAAAAGTACCAGATTGTAACAAAAATGGTTTATCTTCAACAACAGATGCTTGCTCAGTTTTATCTGGCAATATGATTAAAGAGCGAGCAACTGCTGGCTGTAGCATTGGGCGTGGGTCAGGCTGTAAGCTAAAAACACAGCCGATCACCGTAGCAATTAGTAAGGAAAATCCTACCCGCATTACTACAATTTCTGGCTGATCGCGAAAAGCTATCCAGGTTGACCAAATTACAATCGGATTAATAGTTGGCGCTGCTAGTAAAAAACCCACTGCTACTGGTACAGGTACACCCTGCATCAGCAAACGTCGCGCTACTGGAACATTACCACACTCACAAACTGGGAACAAAAAGCCCATCGCACTGCCAAAAAACGCCCCTAAAATTGGGTTGCGGGGCATAATTGCAATCAGCTTGCGCTCATCAATAAATAACAGTAGCAAACCGGAGAGCAATACCCCTAGCAGTAAGAAAGGCATTGCCTCGACTAATAAACTTAAAAAGATGGTAAAGGCATTATTTAGCTGGTTCATGCGGTTATCAATTAACAATTATCAATTAACAATTATCAATTCTCAGTACATTTTGATACTCGACACAAATTATCAATCCTCACCTTGTTTTCATTTATAGACGCAACGCAGTGAAGTCGGGATAATTCCTGCCAGGAATGTTAAAAATCCACTTTAACTGTCTAGCTGATGACTGATGGCACCAAAGCTAAACCTTAATAAGATAGTCTACGGTGGTAACTCATCCTAGTTTTACTATAAATAAGTACTTGTTAGCTATTGTGCCAAATAAATTTTTATCTCTACCCTCTTTATCTGAAGCAAGTAATCAAGATTTACGCTTAGAGTCAACCGTGCGAGAACTGCCACTTTATCAGTTTGAAGTGCAAACTAGCTGTTTAGGCGTGGACGTTGCGGAAATTTTTGAGCAGTACCCCTTGCTTCCAGGTGCAATCTTAATTGATCAGGGGAAGTTTGTAGGCATGATTTCACGACGGCGTTTGGTGGAATATTTGCTACGTCCTCAAGGTTTAGAATTATTTTTAAATCAACCGCTTCATGTTTTGTATAGCTATGCGCGTACAGAGATGTTGCTGGTTAATGATAGTACACCTATTTTAGTAGCAGTACAGCAAGCACTTAGGCGATCGCCTGAATTGTTGTCTGAACCAATAGTCGTAAAAGTTGAACCCAATAGCTATCGGTTGTTAGATTTCCAAGAATTAAATATTACTTCTTGGCAAATTCGGGGAATTGAAACTCAGGTACGTTATGAACGCGCCCAAACTCAGATGATTCAAACTGAGAAGATGGCAAGTTTAGGACGTTTGGTGGATGGGGTAGCTCATGAAATTTTAGATCCAGTTGGGTTTATTTGGGGCAATTTAACTCATGTTTCTAGTTATACTCAGCAGTTACTAGAGTTAGTATCTGCTTATCAGGCTAATATCCCTGAAGTTCCCGCAGTAGTTACTGAACTGGAAACTGATCTTGAGTTGGATTATTTACAAGAGGATTTACCGAGAGCGATCGCTAGTATTCAGTCAGGCGCGGAACGTCTTAAAAAATTAGCTGTGGCTTTACAAAATTTTTGTCATATTGATGAAGTCTATCCCAAGCCTGCTGATTTACATAGTTCTATTAATCACATTATTTTACTATTAAAAAGTCGCTTGTCTAGTGATATTAAAATTGTTAAAAATTATGGTCATTTGCCACCAGTACCCTGTTTTATTGGGCAGATCCATCAAGTCTTTATGAATATCTTGACTAATGCTATTGATGCTTTAATTAATCATGCACTTAGTCGAAAATTTGCTCAAGAATTACATCGAAAATCTCAGGGCGCTTCTGATTACAAGCCTCAAATTACCATTACGACTGAAGTAATTGCCCAAAAATCTCCATATCCAGGTATTCCCGATCAGCGAATAGTTTCTATTAAAATTGCCGATAATGGCCCTGGAATGTCCCCGGAATTACAAAAACAAATTTTAGAATCTTTTTCTATAGCTAAACGGGCTGATAAAGAAACTAGCTTGTCTGTAAGTTATCAAATTATCAAAGCAAAACATGGGGGAGAATTTATGATGCGATCTGAAGTGGGTGTAGGCACAGAATTTGAAATTTTACTACCCTTAGTTTAATCAATTAATCATTACCAAGAATCAATAAATATTATTAGGATCTATACCCATCTTGCGTAAAAGATCAGCTAATATTGCAGCGCGACGTTCTGCCTTTAAAGCTCTTTGTTCTGCCTTGGCGACACGCTCATTAGCAATTTTTACTAAGTCATCTAAATAACGATCAAAGCTATGAATTGCTTTTTGCTTGACGTACATTAATAAATCCTGTGAAGATGGAGGTGTTTTATGTTGTGCTACAGGCTTATGCTCAGGATCAACTCCCAATACTGAGCATTTTTCTGCGTGAATTTCGGAATCTATTGATTCACTTTCTAATTGGGTATTATCTAAATTTATTCCAACTTGATTAACAACAAGTTGAGCTAATTCAGGCGTATTTTGATTTGCTCTTCTATTTGCAGGTAGGGTTGCGCTTGAGCTATTTTCAATAACTTTCTCAACTATTTTAGGTTGAGATAATTTATTTGCCCAAAGCACTTTGTCGAAACGGTTTAAGGTAATTTGACCTACCAAAGTTTTTAATTCGAAAATTGCTTCGTGAACAGTAATATTTTGAACAGGATACCATTGATTTCTTGTATAAAATAAGATATTTAATTGTAGCTGGTTGCCATGCCTTTGCGTAGGCCACCATTTCTTCCATAAAGTTACAGCTTCGGTATAAAATACTTGATAGCCTTCGGGTGCTTTGTAATGTTGATATTCTATAAAATCTTTTTGCTTTGCTTGTCCATGATTAACAAAATTATTTTTTAAAAGAATTTCGTTGATTTGTTCAAAATATTGACTTCCTTGTTTGAGCAATGCTGACCGCTTCTTAGCAACTATTGTGATCAACCCCAACATTTCTAATTTTTTGGTAGACAATTTTATTTGACCACCAAGATTTTCAATGCGAAGGTTTTGGCTGGCTAAAAGTTCGGTTGTTCCCTCAGCAAATTTTTGGATTAATGCGGCATCATCAATAGGGGAGTTATTATCAGACATAATCTTAAATTGATTGTAATTATCTCCACTATTAAATATGGATAACTAACAGTGGCGGCGATCCCAACAGTTCATAAGAGCTAACATCTCATAGCATTTCACTTTAGTTATATATTCGCAAGCGAGGGAGCGGGAGAGACTCTTTGGATCAGTCTTTTCGGGATATTAGTATCAGGCTTGCTTTGTATAAATCTAGTTTAAACGCTGCGATTATGTCGCTGGAAGTGATTTTTGATAGATGTTCTTACATCATAATATTTAATTGTTGCAAAAATTTTCAGGAAACAATCATATTTTTAATGAAGCTTTAAGCTAAGATTCCTAGCCAAAAAGCTTACGGTTAACCGTTATACCGCTTGATCGAAGGAAAGCGATACTAGAAATTGAACTGATTTTAACCACTATGTCAGACTCGACTTCATTACGCGATCGCTATCTACAATTAATAGACGAAATTGTCCAAATTACCCTCAAAGGGCAAATTCGCTCTAAAGAACAGGTTTATCAAATGCTGGTAAAAGATATCAGCGTTGGTACTGGTGAAATTTTTGAGCGCTGTATAGATGAACGCCTAACTTCTACCCAAGATGAAGTAGATAATAACTTACACCCAGCAACAGCTACCAGACGCTTACGGGCGCTTAAGACTATAGAGGGAGAATGGCAACGCTGGCAAAAGGATAACAGGATTGGGAGTGCGATCGCACAAGCGGTACAACAAATCATCACTGCTGAACAGGGCAATCGACTCACTACTGTACTGCGGATCATAGATCCTAACCAGCAGCAAGTTTTAACTTTAGAACAGTTACAGCAGTTAGCAAAGGCATTGCAGCAACAAGTAGCAACTAACCCAGATAACGATTTGCAACAAGTCGCGGAAATTGCTACTGGACTTACTCGCGGGATAAATTCTTGGCAACGCTTGCAAGGTGATTTAGTTAGCTGGATATACGAAGGAAATCGCGGTTCATTAGGGTTTGGTGGTACCCCTGAACAAAGTGGCCCTTGGGCGTTGTGGGCGAAACAGGTAAATAGTTTATTACCCCAGAGTGTATTTCACACCCTTGCCAGTAATCAATCGCTGGTAGAATTTGCAGCTAATCAAACCAGTGTAGAACTTAGTGCTTGGGTTGAGCTAACTGTAGTTTTACAATGCTTGCAGCGTGGGTTAGTAGAGTGGTTCGACAAACTTGTTTATGATTCCCAAGTTGGATCTAAGTTATCTATTTCTATCTTTCTGACGTTTTCCGTCATTTGGTCGCAATTGGCTAGCGGTTTTAACTACGGTGGTAGATTTACCCCGTATGCTGATGCTTGTTTTCAGTTAACGATGCAAATTCTCCGCGCCTTTTCGCAGCGATCATATTTTCCTCTATATGGTGGTATTTTTGCTTCCTTTGCGGGGAACTATTTAAGAGACGCACTTAATTATTTAGATGAACCACTACGACGAGTTGCAGGTACGACTGAAAAAGCACGAATTTTAACTTTAGTTGGTTATTCCTTCCGCACTCAAGGTAGATACGACCAAGCAATAGCTTTCCATCAAGAAGCGTTAGAGATTGCCCGTACAGCAGGCGATCAAATTTGTGAAATTGCCAGCTTCAATCATCTTAGCCGGATCTCTGTCGGTCAAAAAAATTATGCTGAGGCAATTAATTATAGTCAACGGGCATTAATTCTCGCTCGTCAATCTGGGGATAAATTAGGAGAAGCGAATGCTTTAGCTAACTTGGGATATAGCGAAGTGTTCCAAGCGCAACAACTCGAACAAATAGAACCAGAAGTTTACGAGACTGCGATTAACTACTTAGAACAAGGTCTGAATTTATCAGAGAGATTAGGTGATAGCCAAAGTAAAGCTTTGTGTCTTAGTAGTTTAGGTATTGCCAACGTAATTTTAGAACAACCACAAGATGCGATCGCTTATTTAGAATCTAGCCTGCAAGCTGCCCAATTTTCTGGTGATTTGTACCTACAAGGGCTGAGTTTAGCTTATCTAGCTGAAGCTTTATATAACTTAAAAAACATTGATAAAGCTGTGTTAGCTGGTTGTTTAGGAATGTACCTTTTAGAACAGATTGCAGCTAAAGAGTGGCGGCAACCAGCCGGATTAATTACCGTCCTACAAGGACAAATGGGAATTGAAGCTTTCCCCAAATTATTACAGCAACAACGCCCTCAAATTATTGCTGTAATTGGTGTTGATGGATATGATTACATTCCGCAACTATTACAGCAGTATCAAAGCTCAATTATGTAACAAATAACTTAACAGTTCAATTCTCGAAATGTGTTGATTGATACAGCGTCATTAACAATTGTAACAAATTACCAAAAAGCAATGCTGGCGCTGTTTTCATGGATTCCTTATTAAGCAAATAACTATTGTGTGATTCAAATCACTTAGGTGTTTTAAGGCTTCATATACTGTGATTTTATTCAGTTAATTTCTTTTCAATTTGCTAGAAAAAAAAGATACATCTTTAGAGGTAGAGCAAATTTGGGGATCAAAATGAAAAGTTGAGATAATATTAAAAAACACAGAGTTAAGAAAACTAATTTGATAAAGTTTTGTTAAAGCAAAAACTACCAATTAATTAGCAACAGTCCTTAATAAAAAATTGATCTTAATCAGGCCGTGAGCAACAAAACTTTACATCAAGATTTTACTAATTCACGAATTTTGAAAGCAAAGTTTTCTTCAAAATTCTTTAACGCTAAAAACGTTGCTCAGTTAATGCATCAACCACATTTAATAGGTAAACCTATGATCGCCAGCATTTGGAAAACTCTTAAAGACGCTGAAGAAAAATCTACCCACCTAGATAATGAGTGTGAGATTTCCAACTGTGAAAGCGTTGCCAAAACCCTAAATAAGCGCCAGCAACTTCAAGCAGCCCTACACGCAGAGCCACAAAGTTGTATTATGTGCAGTGGCTTATTACTGCGTCATGTCCGCCAAAACGGGTTGTATTGGGTATGCACATCATGTCGTCAAGAAGTGCCAATTATCTTGTCACAGCAACTACCACGCCACACTAGACCCCAACCAGCAGTTGCTTTTGCCAGATAAATAAAAAGTAGCTAGGTGGAAATCCACCTAACATTCAGGTTGATAATTGGTCATTGGTAATTGATAATTGTTAATTGTTAATTGTTAACAGCCCAGGGGGAGGATTAATTTCAATTCGTTTTTGTGGGATATCTACTACAGGAACAATTTCTTTTACAAACGGAATTAAAACTGTCTTAGCTGATTTTTGTTTGCTATCAGCTTGTGAAGTAGATGCTGATGTCTGATGCGGCTTGACTTCCAACAAATCATTCCCTGCTGAGATAACAGAGACTACTACCCCTAAATTTTCTCCTGTAAGCTGGTTGAATACTTCTGCACCAACCAAATCGATGATGTGATATTCGTCTTCTGCAAGCGTAGGGCGATCGCTCTCTGGTACCATTAATTGATAACCTCGTAACTCCTCTACTTGGCTACGCTTTTCTATACCAGCTAATTCGACTACATATAAATTTTTTCCAGCAAGATAATAACCGCCCAACAATTCAATTGGTTGAGGTTCAGTTTCCCCTGGTTTCAACAGCCAACGCTGTCCTGGTTCCTCAAACCTTTCAGGAAAGTCAGAAGTAGGATAAACCCGCATCTCGCCATTTAAACCTTGAGGCGCAACAATTGTCCCAATTTCTAACCACTCAGAATTAGCCATCACAATTAACAATTAACAATTAACAATTATCAATTATCAATGACCAGCCGGAAAGCTACGTTTATTTCTACCTGGCTAGTTACCAGATAAATAATACCTCTTTTTCGTCACTTGGTTGTGTAACAGGATTATTAGACTCAGGAATGATATTTTGATCGCCACTAGATGAGTCTAATGAACGTAAAGCAGGTTTATCATCTACATCAAAAGTCAGGCTGATTTCAGTTGATGGTGATACCGTAGCCTGAGTCTGTAACATTTTTATTTTACGAATATTATCAAGGGAACGCGCTGTTCCTACTCGATCATTAATTTTTTCACGAATGCTTAATGATTGCTGCAATAACTCTATTGCTTGTGCGGGTTCTTTGAGATAGAAAGAAATTATCCCCAGGTTGTGGAGTGTTCTTGACTCTCCAGCTTCATCACCAACTTCTCGATACATTTTTAGCACTTGTTGATAAGTATTTAACGCATCTTGATATTGATGGCTACGATATTGATCAACTCCTTGCTTAAATAACTGAGTTGCTTGAAGCCGTTGATTTGGAATGGCGTTATTGCTGTCTCCAATAACATTTGTATCAATAGAGGAATTTGCTGCTACGGGTAAGGTATAGCTGGCACTAACCACTAGGCTAGAGATAAGTAAGCTAAAAAATTTAGTTGGTGATCGCATATATTTAACTTATGTATTTAGTGTGTTAAAAAACCCTCAAAAGCGCTTTTCTGCCCCTGGGGTTTATTAAGGCGTAGGTGAGGGAGAGGGAGATGGCGATGGCGATGGTGATGGTGCTGGCGCTGGCGTAGCTTGATTACCCCCTTCTGTTAGCTGTTGTGGAGTGATATTTTGCACAAGATTTAAAGGTATTTGATATTGACTAATAACTTGAGCATAACCAGCATTCAAGTAAGTTCTATATGGTAACTCTCCAGCAATATACGTTTTGAAAAAAGCTAAACTTAACGCCTTCATATATTCATGAGCAATCTTTGGGTCAGGGCCAAGTGCTTGAGCAGGTAATGGTATAACACCTTGTGATGGTGTCAACGTAGAAAAATGAGTACCTTTTTTCAGTAATACTAAAAATTTATTGGGAGTAGTTAGCCAAGTAAAAGGTTGAATCTGTTCTGATAAAGCTGGGGTGGCAGTATCAGCGCTGCTAGAAACAATCATCGTTGGAATTTTAATTTGGCTAATTTGACTTTCTCCAAACAAACTGCTAGTAACAGGATTAATGGCGATCGCAGCTTTAATTCGTTCATCCTGCAACTGATAATTATTTGGTGGTAACACCAGCCCGCTACATTGCAGTAATAAAGATATATTTAAAGAATCTTGCGAGTTGGCACAATCTTTTTGCAGTTGCTCAAAATTTAGCTTCGCACCAGCTAAAGCTAAACTGGTGTAGCCTCCAAAAGACTGACCAGCAACACCAACCTGTTGCAAATTTAACTGCCCTGGAAACAATCTACCCAATTCATCCAATAAATACTTAATATCTATTGGTCTATCAATCAACTCGCTAGGAACAACCAGAGATCTAGCAAAACCGCTAAGTACAGATTCTATTTTCTTGGTATTGCTACCAGGATGTTCTGGTACAGCAACAGCAAATCCGTAGGAAGCTAAATGTTGTGCTAAATACCCAAATGTCTCACGATCATCTGCCAATCCATGAGAAATTACCACTACAGGTAGAGGGCGCTGATTAGAACTTTGGGGTAAGTAGACATCTACGGGAAAAATGCGCCGACGACGAATGTCGTTTAAATTAATTGTTTGCTTTTTCCAGGTAAATAATCCTGGTTTCCTAATGTCTGGTAACCCAGAGAAATTAAACAGAGATCGGGCGGAAGCTTCAGTTGTAGCTTGTTGTTCAATTGCTGCGATCGCGTTTTGAGATTCACTAATCAGGTTATTTAACTCATCAAGAACCTGAAAACCTCGCTCCGTATTAATTCTAATCCCATAAGTGGGAAACTTTTTCAGCACATTTAACGGTGTCAAACCTTCCTCTGAAGCAGCAGCCTGAATCATCGCTGCCCGAATCGCATAAAAACCTGGTTGATTAGCTTTAGTTTGAACTACCTCCCCAATTCGTTGCAGCAAAATTTCTCCAGTAGGCGAATATAGAATCTGGGCTATCATCACCGGACTTATATTCGCTCGCCTCACCAGTAAACGCCCTAATTGCTCAAGCTGTTTTTGATCAAAAAACCGAGTGTAGAAAGCAAATTCTGGTTCAATTTTGCCTTCCCTGGCGTACACTTCCAAAGCAGAAACAGGCAAAGAAAAATCAAGTGGCCCATAAGTTACATAAATCTTCTCAGCGCTCAAAACAGGCTCTTGTGCCACACCTGGAAGTAGTAAGCAGCCTAAATTTAATAAGAGAATGCTTAACTTAGCCGTTAGTGACATAGTAGGCGGAGTAATTTTAGGAATCCGCCACTCCCACCCAGGAAATTTAGTTTCAGTAGCGATCATGTTAGTAGTTAAAGCTAATAAGGGATTTAATCACCTGAGAGGTTTTAAGGGTTATATGTCATGGGTTATAGAATTCCCTTGTCTTTTCCTTCTCCTTCCTCTGCAAGTGTGAAAGTAATATTGACCGCAGCTTGGTAGGAGTAAGCAGACACCTTAACTCGTGCTGGGAAAATTAGTAATAGTAAATTGTTACTTTAACTGGCAAAGTGTGAAAAAGTAAAAACTCTAAAGGCATAAATATTTTGTTTTGTCTTTACCTTTTCTAGTTATGTAAGTAACAATCTCTAGAATTGCATTGAATATTTACTTGTTGGGTAAAAGCATGGAAGCATTAAAAGGACGAGATTTATTAACCCTGGCAGACTTAAGCACTGGTGAAATCCACGAACTATTAGATCTAGCAGCAAAGCTCAAATCTGGTGTAGTTAAGCTGCGGTGTAATAAGGTGCTAGGGCTGTTATTTTATAAAGCTTCTACCCGAACTCGTGTCAGTTTTACTGTAGCGATGTACCAATTAGGCGGTCAAGTAATCGATCTCAATCCCAACGTTACCCAGGTAAGCCGAGGGGAACCTTTGGCAGATACAGCACGAGTATTAGATCGCTATCTCGATATTCTAGCAATTCGGACATTTGAGCAGCAGGATTTACAAACTTTTGCCAATTATGCTCAGATTCCCATTATTAATGCTTTAACAGATTTAGAGCATCCTTGTCAAATTTTGGCAGATTTATTAACAGTTCAGGAATCCTTTGGTTCACTGGAAAATCTGACATTGACTTATTTAGGCGACGGCAATAATGTCGCCCACTCCCTGCTACTAGGCTGTGCTTTAGTGGGAATGAATGTTAGGATTGCTACTCCAGAAAAATTTCAGCCAAATCAGCAGATTGTGCAGCAAGCACAAGCAATAGCTGCTATTAAAGGTACAGAAGTAATTATTAGTCAAGACGCTCAAGCATCAGTTAAAGGAGCCTCTGTAATTTATACCGATGTTTGGGCGAGTATGGGTCAAGAAGATCAGGCTGGCGATCGCATTCCTATTTTTCAACCTTACCAAGTTAATGAACAATTATTAAGCAGTGCGAATTCAGATGCAATTGTGCTGCACTGTTTACCCGCCCATCGAGGAGAAGAAATCACCGATGGCGTGATGGAAGGAACACAGTCACGGGTTTGGGAGCAAGCAGAAAATAGAATGCACGCCCAGAAAGCATTGCTAGTTAGTCTTTTAGGCGCAGATTAATTATAGGGAAAAGTGAGGAGGTTGATTATCTCTGATTACATTTAAACCAGTAAAATAACAAATTGCGCTCCCTCCCCGAATATGCGGGGAGGGGTAAAATCGGGAATTTTGCCAGAAGTTTATTAAAAAAAGTAACACACTTGCACTACAGACACTTTCATAAATGCGATCGCGCATTCTGTGCAAGATAATCAACACTAGACAAATAGCTGCCATTAATAGTACGAATGTTCTATAGATAGTAGTAATCAGTATTTAGTTAGGAGATCAGATTAATCGGTGAGGGAAAATTTTCAGGCTGGAAAGTGTGGGTCAAATTTGCCAACATTCAACCTAGAAAGCACAAAAACTCCACCTATAATTTTCTCCTAGCAAACTGAAAACTGATAGCTAAGAATAACTAAGGACTTATAGCTCTATGGAACCCCTGACAGACGCTCAACAAAAACTTTACGATTGGCTAGTAGATTACATCAGCCAGCATCAACACGCCCCTTCAATCCGGCAGATGATGTTAGCAATGAACTTAAAATCACCAGCACCGATTCAAAGCCGCCTAGAACATTTACGCATTAAAGGATATATCAACTGGACAGAAGGTAAAGCTCGTACACTTCGGATTATTCGTGGTGCTAATGGAGTACCCATTTTAGGAACCATTGCTGCTGGTGGTTTAGTTGAACCATTCACCGATGTAGTAGATCACATAGATTTCTCTCAAGTATTCCGTCAGCCAGATTATTTTGCGCTGCGGGTAGTTGGCGACAGCATGATCGAAGATCAAATTGCCGAGGGCGATATGGTGATCATGCGACCCGTACCAGAGCCAGAACGAGTTAAAAATGGCACTATTGTAGCAGCACGAGTTGAAGCACACGGCACAACTTTAAAACGCTATCACCGTCATGGAGACACAATTACTCTCAAACCGTCTAATCCCAAGTACGATCCGATTAAAGTAATGGCTAACCAAGTAGAAGTACAAGGGATTTTAGTAGGTGTTTGGCGTGGCTACGACTCAGTGTTAAAATCAACACCCAAGCGTCAGCAGTAATAGGAAGCACTTTGTCAAGCAATCTTTCAAGTGCGAATAAACAAGTTTAGAGGAATTATCAGATATGGAGAGGAGCCATTTTGCCGAATGAAAGCAACTCAATCATTACTGCAAGCTTTTCAAAGCCGTAAAATGGCTGCTTTGTTATTACTAGGTTTTTCATCCGGTTTACCTTTGTTTTTAACGAGTAGAACCCTGCAAGTTTGGATGACCGAAGAAAAAGTAGATTTGGGTGTGATTGGGTTATTTGCGATCGTATCGTTGCCTTATTCACTCAAATTTGCTTGGTCGCCTTTATTAGATCGATTTGCACCACCTTTTCTAGGACGTAGGCGGGGTTGGCTAGTTGTTACTCAAGTTGGGTTATTATTAGCGATCGCTGCTATGGCATTGCAAAAACCAGCCCAAGATATACAAGTACTACAACTGCTGGCAATCAATGCTTTAATAATTACTTTTTTGAGCGCCACTCAGGACATTGCAGGTGATGCCTATCGCACCGATGTATTGAAGCCAAAGGAACTGGAAGCAGGTGCATCACTTTGGGTACTTGGCTATCGTGTTGCTTTGTTAGCAACAAGTTTCCTGGCTTTGATCTTAGCCGATTATATGCCTTGGAATGTTGTTTATTTGTTAATGGCAGCTTTCATGGCAGTAGGGTTAATAACATCTTTTTGGGCTCCAGCAGCAGCAGGGGAAGATTTGCAAAATCGCTCACCGCTATCTCTAAAAGATATAATTTTCCTGATTATTATCGTTGCATTAGTAGTAGGCTTACTAGGGGGCGTTTTCACAAGTTTTATCCCCTTGAATGTGTTTTATTGGGTAGTCGCAGGTTTAATTGGAGTCTGGCTAATCACATCTTTTTTGCTGCCTAAACGTAACTTAGAAAATGTCTTATCAGATCGACCACCGCAATCTTTGCAAGATGCGGTAGTTATGCCATTTCAAGAGTTTTTTCAAAGATTTGGTTTGCCTAGAGGTAGCTTAATTCTTGTTTTTATATTGCTCTACAAACTTGGTGACGCTTTAGTAGGAAACATGGCAAATCCATTTTTGATAGCTATAAATTTTACTAAGACTCAAATAGGAGCAATTCAAGGAGGGATGGGTTTTCTGGCGACCACTGTGGGTGTATTAGCAGGTGGCGCAATCCTGACCAAATTAGGAATAAATCGCTGTCTGTGGATATTTGGTATCCTGCAATTACTCAGCAATTTTGGTTACTACGCCTTAGCAGTTACTGGTAAAAATGATTCTCTGCTAGTCTTAGCAATTAATATAGAAAATTTCTGTGCTGGATTAGTTACTGTTGTTACAGTGGCTTTTTTAATGAGTCTTTGTAATCATCGCTTTACAACTACTCAATTTGCTTTATTCTCTAGTTTAGTAGCTATTAGCAGAGATATTCTTTCGGCTCCAGCAGGTGAGTTGGCTAAAGCGACAGGCTGGCCTTCATTCTTTTTAATCACTGTAGTATTAGCCTTACCTGGATTGTTGCTTTTACCTGTTGTGGCTCCTTGGAACGCTCAACCTATTGCGATACCAAACTTAGAGGGAAATGACCACAACTAGGACTTTTAAGATCAATTGTAAAATCAATTAAGAGCTTTATCACAAATAATTATGGCTTTTTTACGTCAGTATGTTGCCCCCTTTCTGATTTTGCTAGTTTTTTTGGTAGCTCTACTAGCTGTCAGCGTTCGTAGTTTTTTACCAGAAGATATGGCAGCACCAGCACCAATTGAATCAGTGAACAGTGACCAGTTATCAGCGATCGGCGACAAATTAATTACTTTTGTTGATTACTGTTAACTTTTAACTAATAAAAAAGTGACAGATCTATTACTAAATAATTACCAACTACGGAGAGGATCAGGAAAAGATAAAGCCTTACTGGTAAAGTTCATGCAATTAACTTACCAAGAACTTTTTCTTGAGCAGCAGGATTTTTCACATCTAGCTGTAACAGTTGAAAAATACTTTTCTCAAGAAACGCCGTTGTGGTTGGTAGAATTTTTGGGTAGTGAACAACAAGAAACCCCCTCAATCTCCAATGAGCAGGGGGGGTTAATTAGAAAGGTTCCGGTTGTTCCTGCGATCGCGTGTTTGTGGTTAGGTAATGCAGTAGATCAGGTGCAGGGCGATCGCTTTTCACACATTTTTTTACTTTATGTTAGTCCCGATCACCGTCGCCGAGGGATTGGTTCGGCTTTGATGCGCCATGCAGAAAACTGGGCTAAGTCAAGAGGCGATCGCCAAATTGGGTTGCAGGTGTTTGAAATCAACGCACCTGCTGTGAATCTTTATCGCCAGCTTGGTTATCAAACTCAGTCACTCTGGATGGTCAAACCTTTAAGCAAATAGTCACATATGCTTTGAGACATCAAAGCATACCTTGGAAAAAATTTAATTTACATACAAATCAATAAAGCAGGGGCGGTGTTGTCCGCCTCTACCAAACTGTAGCCTGATTGCTGTGAATCGGTATAACGCCTTAATGTGACTGCGAAAAAACTAGCTTAACTACTACTTTTTGTTTTTCCTAGTACCAAAACCTTTAGATTTTTTATTGGTTTTACCTTGATTTGAAGTAGATTTGGAGGCGCGATCGCCAACACCATTAACAGATTGAGTTTTGTTAACTTCAGACGTTTTGGTAGCAGATTTTTGATTACTACTTGGCTGATTTTTAGCGGCTATTGCATCAGGCTCTACAAACTGCTTACCGCAATCTTTGCAAATATACCTTTGCTTATCTTTACGGTGACCATTTTTTCTCAGTTCAGTAGAATCACACGCAGGACATTTAATCTGTGTTTCCTCTTCACTATCTGAGATAGTCGGCTGTACGGAGATCTCTGGATATGTTACCTCTGGGGAACTAGAGCTAAAGCTTTCTGAGTTTGCCTTAGTTTCCTCAGTTGGCGATGAAACCTGTTGTGATTCTACGGGCGCAGGTGTCTCTAGTTGAGGCAACACTTCTGTTTCAGTAGACTGTTCAAGTTCTAAAGCCTGAGAATGTGTTTCTTCCACTACAGACGTTTCTGGCGCTACAGGAGCCGAAACTGTTGATTCTAAGCTACTACCTAGTGTCACTTCAGTAGAATTTTCCTCAGTAGCATTTTGCTCCAGAGGTAATGTCTCTGGCACAGATGCCTCTTTTTCAGTAGCATGAATCTCGGTTTCATCTGCTGGCTGCACTTCTGTTGTAAAGGTTTCTGCTGCTAGAGATGCTGTTTGCTCTACATCAGAGGTAGAATTTTCTACTGTTGGTTCCTGAGACGGTATCTCCTCTAAAGACGAATCTTCTGGGGCTACAACAGGTGCGATCGCCTCTGTTTCCGAGCTAGTAGCTAATTCATCCCGATCGGGTGTTGCCTCTGCTGGAGGTGCTTCTAAGGCTACTGTAGCGGTTTCTGCTACCACCGAATCTGGTGCCTCATCTACTTGAGTATCTGTTTTTGGTACAGTAGATTCCTGGGTTTCTGAGGCGGGCATTTCCTCTAGTATTTCAGGCGTTTGGGCAACTACCGAGCTTGAAGCAATTACTGAATCAAGGCTATCCTCTACCTGAGTACTTTCGTCTAAAGCAGGATGCTCAGGTGCAACTTTTTGAGCCGCGATCCAGTTGGGGTCAGGTTGGGGAAGTTTTGGGGCAAAAACTACCTGATTTAATGGCTTGGGGGGAGCCAAACGACTGATGCGATCGCCAATATTTTCAGGAATCGCATACGTGACAGGCATAACGGTTGGCTTTGATACAGCATCTCGTATCAGAGCAGCAATGTGTTCTGAAGGATCGGGCGCTGGCCCTGGATCAGTTGTTTCTGTAGTATCAGGTAAAATATTTTTGGATACTGAATTGACCACCACTGGTGGCGGCACCAAATCATGTATTTGTCTGTGATACTGCTGGTTTCGCGCCAGTGGGGGTACAAATCGGATAGCACGAGCCATCCGTCGATAAGATTCTAAATATTCTGTCACATCCGCGCTCCATGAGACTTATACAATCAAGCTCTCAGTGTCGTGTAATATACCAAATTCGCTTTTAGAATTAGACAAACACGCCCTGAATGTTAGTTTTCTTAACTAAAAATAGGATTTTTTGTAGGTATGCTCATTAGAAAATGCTGGAATAGAGTCGGATAAGGTAATTTATCAGATATGTACAATGATGAAGACCTAACCCTACTAGATCCTGATGCTGAACTCGAAAGTCCCCTCGATCAGCTAGAACCAATTGATGCCGAGCCGGAAGCTCCTCAGATTGATCCCGAAGCAATGCTGGCACTGTTAGATTCAGCCGCAACGCCACAACGGATGCTGGCAGCTAGAGCTTTTTGTGAGCTACAGGATGACCGCGCCATCCCTCACTTGATTTGCCTACTGACAGACGCTTGCCCATTAGTGCGGGTGAGCGCAGCCTATGCTTTAGGACGCAACCCCAGTACAACAGCAGTGGAGCAGTTAATTGCTCAACTAAACCGTGACTGGAATGGCTATGTCCGCAAAGGTGTTGTCTGGGCTTTGGGTAACTGCCGCGATCGCCGTTCTTTAACTCCACTAACTCATGCACTCAAAACCGATATCTCTGCGGTACGCCTTTGGGCTGCTAGTTCTCTAGCTCAAATGGCTGACTTAGGATATGAAGCCGTCGTCGCCTCAATTCCCCCTTTAATTGAAGCGTTAGTACAAGATCCTGTTGCTGGTGTTCGTAGTAATTGTGCCTGGTCAATCGGACAATTATGCCGAGAATTACCTTCAAATGTTGTCTACGCTACCGCTGTTGATGCCCTAATTCAAGTATTAGAAGAAGATCAAGATCTTGGTGTTCGTGAAGATGCCAAAGCAGCACTATTAAAATTAGGTGATGCTCGTGGTTTACAGGCAATTGAAGCGTTAGAAATTGAAGATATTAGTTGAGCGTGAGAGGTAAAGAAAAATATTATTAAATAATTGACTTATTTACACTTGTAGGATAAAATCTGATAGCTATAGTGTAAGAAATTG
Organism: Oculatellaceae cyanobacterium; assembly: GCA_036702875.1. GTDB lineage: Bacteria > Cyanobacteriota > Cyanobacteriia > Cyanobacteriales > PCC-9333 > Crinalium. The sequence goes on from DATNQB010000059.1 coordinate 218,147, forward strand.
ATGTCAGTTGGTATTTTTGAGGAGAAAATGTTAAAAACAACGCTGCTTTCTCAAGCTAAAAGCTTGATTCCTGCTGTATTACTTGCTGGTTTTGGTGTGATCTCAAGCCATCAAGCATCCAATGCCGCAAGTTTTGATTTGGCAAGTATAGATCTAGATCCTAACGGTACAGGTCAAGACATCTACAACTACAATTTAGTCATTGGGTCAGGCGAGGGTCTTTCTTTATTAGATTCTGTCAATATTTTGGGTGTAACAGCAGGAGATTTTTTTACAGCCCCGGCAGGATTTGCTGGTTCAAAACCACAGAGCGATATAGTCCAGTTTGTCTACCTAGATGGTCTCGATCCAACAAGTCCACCTATTCAAGGTGGTACAGGTGGTCTAACGATTCCTGGTTTTAAAATCCTTGGTAATATAGGTTCTCAAACACAACCAGGCTCTTACCAATTTTTCGATAATAACATTGGTAATACCCAAGGTAGTACCATTGCTGGCAGTGGTGCTACGTTTGTACCTGGAACCATCACATCTGTTCCTGAATCCTCTAATGCTTTAGGACTCATGCTTATTGGTGGTATAGTTGCTGCTAGCGGATTAAGAAAACAGTTGGTCAAAAGCTAGTTTAAATGCCAGTTTTTATCAATTATTCAGTACTTTTAGTTGCTGTTATAAGGTGTAGTGTCCTAATAAAAATTTAGCAAAAACCCCAGAAAAACAGCAGCACCGTTAATTAGATTCTGAGCCTATTGTTACAGATGGATAGTAAATTTTGTGGCGTGGTAGAGGCATTATTTTACTTATCGGAATTGATGCTTCAATCCACGCCAAATTTTTACTTACTAAGAATAATTGAGTGCAATATATAAATTATATTAAAGCATAACATTACTCACCAATTTTAATTAGCTGAAAGTCTTGATACAAGGCTTTCAGACTAATGAAAACTGATTACTGAGCGTTTAAACTAGCTTTAGCTTCCTGGGCAACTTGCTCTACACTGTCATTGGCTAAGGTTTCTAGGGTTGAGCGTGCATCTGTACCACCTAATCGGCTGAGTGCCTGCACTAAACGGTAGCGCACTTGCCAATCGGGATTTGTAGCATATGGAACTAACAATGGAACGGCACGGGCATCTCCTAGTTCACCAAAAGAACCAATGGCGGCTGTTTTTACTAGCTCAATGTCAGAGTTTAACGCTTCGGCTAATAAATCAAAAGCGCGGGGATCTCCTAATTCTCCCAAGGCAGCAATAATGCTGAATTGGATCAGCCACTCAGAGGTGCTGTGGTAAAGGTTTTGTAAGTCCTCAAATGCTTCTGTTAGCTTGAGTGCGCCTAAAGAATCCGCCGCCGCCGCTTGCACATCGGGTTCGGAGTCATTCAACAGGCGATCGCGCAACATTGTTAACGTAGCTGGTAGATCCTGATCTCCTAGCGTGTCCAATTTACTAACTGCTGTATAACGTACACGAGCATTGCTATCATTAATAGCTACTTGGACTAACTCAAATGCTGCTGCTGGTTCTATTTCGAGTAATTGGTTAACGCCACGCAAGCGATCGCCAAGATCTCCAGAACTTAACAATTCTTTAACAGATTCAGGTGTATTGCTCATTTAAACAAAATTAATCTCAAAACACTTAATTTTACTCTGTAGCCATCGTCCGAATAATATCTCCACGAGTGAGAATACCCAGGACTTTGCCTGCATCGTCAACTACAGGTAAACGCCTGATATGTTTTTCGTGCATCAGCTTGGCTGCTTCCTGCAAAGGTTTTTCTGGCTTAATAGTGATCGCCTCAGTTGTCATTACTTCTCCAACTGTTTGCCCTAAAGCTTTGTGCAAGTCTCGCTCGTATGTAGTCGGGTTTTGCAAATAAATCACACTATCGAGAAACATAATATAGGCTGGCGGAGTTACTCCTGTTTCCTGCCACATCAAATCTGTCTCTGAAATTACACCCACTAATTTGCCTGCATCATCCACTACTGGCAAACCTGTAATCCGGCGTTCTGCCAAAATTTGAATCGCCTGATTTAAAGGTGTCTGGGGTTGAACCGTAATGACATCACGGCTCATCACATCAGCAACGGTGTTAGCCATTTTTTTCTCAATTTTACTTTTTTCATTGTAAAAAATTGTCGCTGCAAAAAGTTATTGTCAATGCAAAAAGTTATTGTTGTTAAGTTTTAAGTTGGAAATTAAACAGAATTGCTCAATGCTTGTAGTGTATGATTGATACTCAAGATGGATGTCAATTAATTGACTGACAATAAGCTGTCAAGATGTGGATGCAGTTAGTGATCGCACCTAAGTGAGCAATCTCATAACCATGAGTATTTTGTGTAGGAAATGCCAAGCAAGCAGCACGCGAAACATGACCAAATTTCATCGCAATTGAAGCATCACTACCAAATTGACTTAGTATTGCTATTTGTAAAGGTATATCTGCATCTTTTGCGGCTTCTCTGATCTCACTATTAAGATTTTCATCATAAAGACCATAAGCATCTTGAGCAAGTAGCACAGGCGCAACGCCATCTTCAATCGGATATTCAGAAGATAAAGGGCATATTTCCAGCGCAATTAACGCTTCTAAACGTTGATTTTGAGTAAAATATAAAGCACCAATTGCGCCAACTTCTTCTTTCGCTGAAGCTACTAAATAAACATCAACTGGTGGTGTTTTAAGTTGTTCAACTAAAGCTAATAAAATTGCTACAGATGCTTTGTTATCGAGAGTGTAACTAGCAATAAAGTCTTTAAGTCGGATGGGTTTTTTGCGATGTTTACCTACAACCATCCGAGTCCCTGGTCTAATTCCTGCTTCAGCTAATTCTTCGGTTGTACATTTAGTTTCTATCCAAGCATCTTCCCAACGCACAGGTTTATCTTCCTGTTGAGATTTATGGGCAGATTCGTGAGAAACATGGCGCGAACCAAATGATAAAATCCCAGAAATTGTTTGATTATCTCCCAACAAATCTACTACGCCTTCGCCATAAACCCAAGGAAAAGAACCGCCAAGTCTGCGGACTTCAACTCGTCCTTGTTCGCCTACCGTTTTAACAATTGCACCAATTTCATCTTTATGTGCGGTAATTGCGATCGCTCTATTTGCATCTTTACCTGGAATTTTGGCGATCGCATTTCCTGCTGCATCTATCCACACCTCTACTCCCAGTTGAGTAAACTTACTAATAATTAACTGATCGACTTCCCCTTCAACGCCACTAGGAGAGTGGTGCAGTACTAATTCTTCAATTGTATTGAATAGGCGATCGTAGTCGGATGTAGACATAATTTAAATAAAGTTTTATCGAAACAGAATAAAGTAGAGACGCTAAATTTAGCGTCTCTCTATAGTTTTGTTCTCAAAAATTAACCATGAACAAATAACAACTAAAATCAATTAAGCACTAATTTTAGAGCGAGATTTTTTGACTTTACGCTTCACAACAGCACCACCCAAAACACCAAAAACCAAAATTCCTAACTGACTAGAAGGTTCAGGAACAGCCTCAGCTTCGAGAGTATTAAAAGCTGCATCTGCTATAAACCCGTGAGTTGCGGTTGTTGGGTGACGTTGATCCCAAAATAAATACTCGTTGGGGTTAGGACAGATAGTACCATTTGCTTGATTAAAACAAGCAGCAGTTACATTAGTCAAATTAAATTCTGAAGGATTAGCGATCGCCTGATTAAAAAGGGAACTAACATCAAAAGGAATAATGTTAACACTATCACCTACACTACTCTGGATTGCCTGGAATAACTGAGAATTATGCTCTGTAGTTAAATTACTCAATTCAGTAGCTTCCGCAGTTCCCAGTGAAACTGGAAGCTTTCCTAGATCCGGCAAGTCAACAACCATGATATTTTTAGCACCAAGATTAGCAAGTGACTGTGCTGTGCTTGATAAATTGGCAAGAGTAGTATTAGTGTCTGTATAAGGCACAAAATCACTATCTGTTGGTGAATAATCATTAGCACCAGCCCATAAAACGTACAGCGCATTTGGATTAGCTGCTTGCTGAGTTGGTATGAGAGTACTAAATAAACCAACCTGCTGTTGTAAGCCTGGTAGATTTTGAGAGCCTTGCGGTAAAAGGTAATTGAGTGTGTTAGCTGTTCCTGTTGTACTACCTCCAAAAGCAAAGTTTATGCCTGCTGTTGGAGCAGCTTGCCCAGTAGCAATTTTAAATGCTGGGGTAAGATTTAATCCTAGCTTTTGTGACAGATCATCTATCCAAATTGGCCCATTACTAAAACGTCCTTGAAAGTAAAATGGCTCTGGTGGAATTCCGCCTTGCGTAGCAGTAAAAACATTACCAGTATCAGAGATACTGTCACCAAACACATATAAACTGTCAATATTTTCTGGCAGTAGTTTGGCGGCTTTTGCTTCTTGAGGTACTGTCGCTATAACAGCGACGGGTAATACACCTAGAATTAATGTATTACCTATTTTGGAAAATAAAGGCATTTTCTTGTCCTCTTAGTAAAGAGCTTGATCAAGTTAACTTCGTTAGTTTAATACTATAAACGCAAAATTAATCTAGGGGGATTGTCCCTAGATTATTGAAATTCTGTAGAAACGTATCATGTTACATCTCTACATCAAATAATTGCTGCGCTTTTGTTCGGCTGCGTTAATTAAAAGTTTAATCATGCCCACTTACTGACTAGAACTTGATGATTCAGGTTCAGGCGTAGCTGATGGCTCAATTGGTTGATTTTTGAGTTGTAATGCTTCTTTGGCAGATATTCCTTCACCCTGAGAACCAAAGTACCAAATTGCGGCTGCTGCTTCGGCACGGGTGACAGGTTTTTTAGGCTGAAATAGTGCTGTATAACCAAACACACGGCGGATATTTGATTGATCGCTATTTTGGAAATCTGCCAAAACTGCTTTTAATGCTTTTGGTTCGATTTTAGCCGCGTCTTGGAAGCCCCAAGTTTGTTTTACTGCGTCAATAGATGCAGATGGCAAAGCCTCACGAATATCCAAAGGTACTTTCCACAAAATCAAATTTTCTCTAGTCAGAGGAGCATTAGGACGAAATAACACTGCTGTAGAATCACCGCTTAAACGGCTAGGAATTAACCCCGCTTCTGCTAATCCTTGAATTGCTGGAAAATCAGGATCAGTTTTAGCAACATCTTGAAAAGCAGGTTGTGTATCTCTGGATGCTAGGCGAATTTGCTTACCAGGACTATTGGTATAAATTTGATTATTAGCACTAACCAACCAGCGAACATATTCACGGCGGCTAATAACTTTGTTTGGTTCAAATACAGCACTATTAGCTGATTTATTCTGAGATTTACCAGCAACTACGCCCAAAGCAGCTAAATCTTGCACATATTGACGTAATTGTGCTGGCGCTTTATTAAGGTCAGTGAAAACTATTTTTGGCTCAATTGCTGGCTGTTTTTCGTTAGAAGTATCCGTTGCAGGTGTAGATACATTTGATGATAAAACTGGGCCAATAAACTCTGGATCGCTTAGTTGTGGAACTGCTGCTGTGTCAATATTGCGAGTGTACTCAAGGACAAATTCTGTAACACTGGCAGAGTTGTTGCTAGTAGATGGTTGATTAGAAGATAAGGTTTGTGAATCAGTACTACTAGGAGAATTAAATAAAAGTTGGACTTGCACGTTATTGCGACGCGCTACTAATTTGTCAGTCTCGCTACTAGAATCTGACTGATTGACAATTTGCCAGCTATCAGACTGGAATTGTTTTTGATAAAAACTTTGTACTAAATTACTAGGATCTTTAGTCTTCCAAACAGTTTGCTGCCCTGTATCATCTGAAGTTGTGGGTTGCCTAACCTCTTGCAATTCGGCTGTTGGATACAGGGGAATCTCAGAAGGAAAGTCACTTGGCAGTTTTGCCGTTGTTTGGTTCTGAGCGGTGTTTTGTGACGATGTGCCAAAAGTAATGGGGTTATCATTCAGCCTGGAGTCTGCTGCCAAAGACTGTTCCAGTGCCTTACTGTTATAGCTGTTGGCACAAGCTGTCAATGACAGTATTAGGGCGATCAGACTGGTAGTTTTAACAGGAGATTTATCAAACAGCACAGTTAAGTAGAAAACGAGCCTTACCTTTTAACGCTAACGCAGTTAGTACTGAGACTGCTTGATTAAGTTGAACAAATGGGAAGAATATTGTCCAAGGTGTGACAAACTATAGATTTGAAACGTCTCAATACCTTCTATGGCATCTGAGGAAAAAGATTTAGCAGCGACGACTGAGGCTAGAGAATTTGTAGCTTCTACACCAGAACAACAAAAGTATCAAAATAATCAAATACTCAATTCCAGTGAGCCTATTGTTGAACCCAAGAGTGATTTATCGGTTCAGCCGCCTGTACAGGGCAAAAATATAGCTAAGACTCCTTTATTGTCACGGCTATGGCAAAGTTGGGGAGAGAATTTTCAGATTCTGCTGATAGCTTTAGTTTTAGCACTATTCATTCGCACATTTGTAGCAGAACCGCGCTTTATTCCTTCGGATTCAATGCTACCTACATTACAGGTGGGCGATCGCTTGGTGGTAGAAAAAGTCTCTTACCATTTTCACAGTCCCTCAACTGGGGATATTGTTGTGTTTGATCCACCATCACAGTTACAAGTTCAGGGATATGCCAAGAATCAAGCTTTTATCAAACGTATAATTGCTACACAAGGTCAAACTGTAGAAGTTAAAAACGGCATAGTTTACCGAAATAATCACCCCCTAAAGGAAGATTACATTGCAGAACCTCCAGATTACGAGTTAGGAAAAATACTTGTTCCTGAAGGGCAAGTGTTTGTGATGGGAGATAACCGTAATAATAGTAATGACTCCCATATTTGGGGATTTTTACCTAAAGACAATATTATTGGTCGCGCCTTTTTCCGATTTTGGCCAACTGATCGGATGGGAAGTGTGTAAATAGTTTTTCAGTTAACCGCTAATTAAAACCGCAGATAATGCATTAACTTAGCGGTTATTTGTCCAGGGATAGATAGACGTTTTTGAAAGTCGGCTAGGTTGCGGTAAGAACCAGTTAATAGACGATTTTGTACAATTGCTTGAGCAATAGATACATCAACATGAGGAAGTTGTGCGAGTTGTTCGATAGTGGCAGTATTAGGGTTAATCTGCGCGAGAGTTTCTGATTCGTCGTAGTAACAAAATCTTAGTACAGGTTCTAAAGGTTTGAGCCGTTGGGCAGGTGTACCCAATGCGGCGGCGATGTCTTCAATACTATAAAATGGCACACCAGCAGCAGAAAGTTCTACAAGCGATCGCGCCTGATGAATTGAGATCCCAGGAAGCCTTAACCAGTCATCAATACTTGCCTGATTGACATCAATTTTAATACCTAGTTGAGCCGCGATCGCAATTTCTTGGGCTGATTGCATCCGGTAGTAAGGATCGCCCAAAAGTTTTGCTTTAATTGACTGTAAATAAAAAATCGTCATAAAAATTAAGCCATCCGATCAAGCCATTGTCGGCGTTTTTGCTCAAACTCATACTCAGATATCAGTCCATCTTGGCGAAGTTGATCTAACTGACGTAAAGCGTCTGCGATCGCAATTACCTGAGTGGGATCAGCCTTCCTAGATACATTACTAGGAGTCGATGCCACCGACATGATATCGACATTAAAATTGTCGTCAAATCTATCAGTATTTTGTGCTAAATACCAAACTCCTTCAATCGCACTAGCTACATGAGGTATTGGTGTCCAAGATAGTAGCAGATATAGTAAACCCCAGCGTGGCTGTCCCAAATAAAACTTGTGTAATCCCGCAACCGGAATTACTATCCCAGAAAATGCCAACAGAGTGGCAATTGTGCGGTTTTTTGGTTGGTTTAACATACTTATGCTGGTTTGTCCAGAGCGTTATAGGCGGGCGATCGCCAACAAGATCTCTTTCTTACAATTTAAGGTATTTTTTAAACTTCTCTGTAATGTTTCTCACCCCTCCTCTTCCTCTGCTGGGTAAAAATACGGGAAACCGAATTAGACAGCAAGTTAAGGCTGCACTAAAATGTGACTAGATGCTACAGGAATACACTAAATTTTAGTTAATTAAATAATAAAAACAATGGGATTCTTTGATTCTGAGATTGTCCAGCAAGAAGCCAAACAACTGTTTGAAGATTATCAAGCTTTAATTAATCTGGGCAGCAAATACGGTAAATTTGACCGTGACGGCAAAAAGATGTTCATTGAGCAAATGGAAGCGATGATGGAACGTTATCGCATCTTTATGAAACGCTTTGAGCTTTCAGAGGATTTTATGGCTCAAATGACAGTACAGCAGATGAATACCCAACTAGGTCAATTTGGCATTACTCCACAGCAAATGTTTGACCAAATGAATCTTACGTTAGAAAGAATGAAGTCAGAGTTAGAACGGCAACCCTAACAGTACTTATGTATTTTAAGGATGCCTAAGCAGTGAATTTATTTGCAAGGTAAGACTTGCCTAAAAAAATATTAGCAATCAGCCCATGATCGGCTTGACATGATAGATGATCAATAATTATCATTTTCGTCAATACCAAGCGAATTATCTCAAGCTAATTGCTAATAAAGAATTTACTGATTAAGGGCGCTGGAATTTGCCTGGAGATGGGAAATATTCTACAGGGGTATCTCTCAAAGCTTGGCTCATAAAGTTACGCCAGATTGGTGCTGCAAATCCACCACCTGTGACACCACGCCCTAAAGGTCTGTAGTTATCTTTACCAATCCATACAGCAGTTGCTAACTGTGGTACATAGCCCACAAACCAAACATCGCGCTCTGAGGATGTAGTTCCAGTCTTACCTGCTGCGGGTCTTCCGATTTGCGCTCCTTTACCAGTCCCATCACTAACTACTGCTTTGAGTACAGAGTTTAAGGAAGCTGTCGCCCAAGGATCAAGCACTAGCTTAGGATGGGGAGTATTGTCTAGTAAAACATTGCCACTACTGTCAGTAACACGGACAATACTTGTTGTTTCCGACTGCCAACCGTTACTTGCAAAAGTAGCATAAGCACCCGCCATTTCTAATGGTGTTACCCCAATTGCACCCAATGGTAAAGAAACTACTGGTTCAATTGGACTTTTAATCCCCAAAGTGCGGCAAATTTGAATTACCTTATCTAACCCAACAGAGCGCCCTATCTTGACAGCAGGAACGTTAGCCGATACCATCAACGCTTGCCGAATGCTCATTGGGCCAGAGTAGCCACCACCGTAGTTTTTTGGAGTGTATAAACTACTGCTACCATCCCGATAGCTGACAGGGGTATCGTAGACAGTGGAGTACGGTGTAAATCTGCCACTAGCAAAAGCAGTGTAGTAAACAAACGGTTTAAAAGCTGAACCAGGTTGGCGTTGAGATTGAGTAGCGCGGTTAAACTTACTTTTTTCGTAATCAACACCACCAACCATTGCTTTCACAAAATGTGTGCGAGGGTCAACAGCTACTAAGGCGATTTGGTTATTATAAAGACCTTCAGAAAGCAACCGACGATGAGCGCGGCTGATTGTTTGTTCAGCCATGCGTTGGAATTTATAATCAATAGTGGTTTGCACTCGCATCCCACCTTTCATTACTGTATCCCGCCCAAAGCGCTCATTTAATTCTTGCAGGACAGCTTCTGTGATGTAAGGAACCTTACTTGACTGCCAGGATTTAATTTTGCCCAAGTTAAGTTTTTGCTGACGGGCGGCGCTTTCTTCTTCGGGTGTAATCCATCCCACTTCTTGCATCCGAGCTAAAACTAGAGCTTGGCGTTGCTTTGCCTTATTGTAGTTGAAGAAAGGGCTATACTCTTCAGGAGCTTGAATTAAACCTGCCATCATTGCGCTTTCGGCTAAGTTTAGCTGAGATGCAGGTTTACCAAAGTAGCTTTGAGCAGCAGTTTGTACACCATAATTGTTGTGACCCCAATAAACTTGATTGAGGTACATTTCTAGAATTTGATTTTTGGGAAATATTTGTTCTAATCTAATCGCCAATACCGCTTCTGCTACTTTGCGGCTCAACTCTCGTCTCTGGGAGAGAAACAAGTTTTTGATTAGCTGCATGGTAATCGTAGAACCACCTTCTACGACATTACCCTTATCTAAGTTGGCTCTAAGTGCGCGACCAACGCTGCTAGGGTTAATTCCATGATGGTAATAAAAATGACTATCTTCAATTGCCAAAACTGCCCGCTTGAGATTTGGGGAAATTTTCTCTAAGGGTACAACTTCACGATTGGCTTCACCGTGAATATTAGCGAGCAGTTGACCTTTAATATCGTAGATGTAAGAAGTTTCCGTTGGTGCGTAAGTGCGGAGAATGCGGACATCTGGGAGGTTGCGGAAGCTAATCGCTAAACCAACTAACCCGCCAGCAATTATGGAACTGGCGAGCATAGTGATGCCAAGGACGGTTCCACCCGTTACCTTACCGACTCCTTGCAGAAATTTAGGTCTCGGTGCTGGGTTTCTTGGTTGTTTGTCTTGATAAACGCTAGACGATGACACGGCGATTTCACTTCCTCACTAAAATGCTGATCAGGAGATTAGGTGACACGGGTTAAAACTGTTTATTAGGATTACAGATATTTGTGGTATAAGCAGCGATCGCACACCAATTTTATTTTGATTTTTTGATTAAGTGTATAACGTTACTTTACACTCTAGATTTGGCTAAAGGTAGCTAACCGCAGAGGCATCGCTACGCTTATGCAGTATAAATATATCTTGCTATATTGTTCATACTTCTGGGGATCTGGTTTGTGCAGATAAAATGGATTTTTTCGGCTTTTTTGCTACTATATTAGCCTTTAGCTCTTTAATTGGCATAATTCCTCAATTTTGTGCCTGTAAGTTGTAAGTAAACTAATTGAATTTTGACTTCAATATGACGAAGAGTGAATCCGTAAACATACTACAAAGCCTCGCTTGGCTATTCAGGGGAATTAGTGAAATTTTTCCTAACCAGCCTGATTCTAACGATGTGACTGAGAACTTGGCTCAAAGGTTAGCACAAACGAATCGACCTTTAAGAATTAAATTAGGAATTGACCCGACGGGCGCAGATATCCACCTCGGTCATAGTATCCCAGTCCGCAAACTGCGGGCGTTTCAAGATGCGGGTCACACGGCTGTGTTAATTATTGGGGATTTTACGGCTCGCATTGGTGATCCTACGGGAAAATCTGAGGTACGCCGTCAATTGACACCGGAGGAAGTAGCTCAAAATGCTAAAACTTATCTGGAACAGGTGCGTCCAATTTTAGATTTTGATACCCTTGGACGCTTAGAAGTTCGTTACAACTCTGAGTGGCTCTCTCAGTTAGATTTGGGCAAGATTTTAGAGTTGTTATCTACAATGACTGTGGGGCAAATGCTGGCGAAGGAAGGTTTTGCCCTACGCTATGAACAGGAAAATCCAATTTATTTGCATGAATTTCTTTATCCGTTAATGCAAGGCTATGATTCGGTAGCGGTAGAAGCTGATGTAGAGTTAGGCGGTACAGATCAAAAGTTTAATCTAGCGGTAGGTAGAGATTTACAAAGGCATTTTGGTCAAACACCACAGTTTGGTTTACTAATGCCAATTTTGATTGGTACAGATGGTGTCCAAAAAATGTCTAAATCTTTAGGTAATTATGTGGGTTTATCGGAACCTGCGGCAACGATGTATTCTAAGTTGCGGAAGACTCCAGATAATTTGTTAGAACAATATTTTGAACTGTTGACTGATTTACAGTTGGATAACTTACCAGCAGATCCGGTGCAACGTCAGAAGCTTCTAGCGTTAGAAGTTGCTACTCAGTATCATGGTCAAGAAGCGTCTTTACAAGCTCAAGAAGCAGCAGAGTCTTTAGCTAAAAGTGGTGGAAAAGTTAACCCAATTGGGGCTGCTGTCCCAGAATTTTCTTTGAAGTCGGTACAGTTTCCCTCAAAGTTATTTTATATTCTGGGTGCTAGTGGTCTTTGCCCAAGTACTTCGGAAGCCCGACGACAGATTCAGGGGGGAGGTGTGCGACTTGATGGCGATCGCATTTCTGACGTTAATTTGTCATTTAATGCACCCGATGAACTTAACGGTAAGGTTTTACAAGTTGGCAAAAATAAGTTTGTACGGCTAATCAATTAACAATTATCAATTAACAATGACCTTCCCCTCTCTCCTCCCTCCTAAAATGACCAGTAACACAGATCGGATTATTGTTCCCTTAGATGTCCCCAGTCAGGAGGAGGCGATCGCTTTACTCGATCAACTTCCTCAAGTAACTTTTTGGAAGGTTGGCTTAGAATTATTTGTTAGTAGTGGTGCAGAAATTCTCCATATCTTGAAAGAGCGAGAAAAGCGCATTTTTCTAGATTTAAAGTTTCACGATATCCCTAATACTGTCGCGGGTGCTTGTCGGGCTGCGGGTGGTTATGGGGTTGATTTATTAACTATCCATGCAACGGGCGGTAGGAGCGCCTTGAATGCCGCTATGACTGCTGTTAATGAGGGGGCATCACAAGCAGGGGTTTCACCGCCGAAAGTCATTGCTATTACCCTGTTAACCAGTCTTACTTCGCGGGATTTAGCAATGGATTTAAAAATTCCGTTGGAATTGCCAGAGTATGCTTTACAAATGGCGCTATTAGCTAAGGACTCAGGTTTAGATGGGGCGGTTTGTTCTCCACAGGAGGTCGCGCAACTGCGAGATATTTGTGGCGATGAGTTTTTGTTGGTTTGCCCTGGAGTAAGACCAAGTTGGGCAGAGGCGGGCGATCAAAAGCGATCGCTTACTCCTGCGGAAGCAGTGAAAGCAGGTGCTGATTATTTAGTAATTGGTCGTCCCATTACTGCTGCTGCTGATCCTGTGGCAGCTTGGGAGAAAATTTGTGATGAGTTAGCAACCGTTTAATGAAACATTCAGCACAGGCAATGTGGGCTATAGCTACCTGCCTTGTGTTGGGTTGCGGGGTGGGTGATGGGATTTTACTGCGTGAAAAATCTGCGATACTCCTGCGGAGTCGCTACGCGAACGCACTAGATGTTAATGTGGGTTCAAAACTTGGTGAAAAGCCAATTTATAAGTTGCCCCCTCGCCTTCGCACTTGTCCTGCTGATGTCCAAGATTTAACTACTTTATTATTGCGGGATTTACCCAGTTATGCTAATCGAGTGATTCAGCGTTCTCGACGTATAGCTAGAAAAGCAGAAATATCTGCGCTTTATGTAATTGTGGCAGGCAGACCAGAGTTTATACCCCTGAGTCTTAAGCCTGGGGAATATAGTTCTACTACAGCGCCCGATGTATTAGAACAACCTCAGCAAGTGTTTTTTACTACTTTAGAGCGACAATATGCCGATGGAAAAGTGTTTGAATTGCAAAATTTCCACTGGTTATTTTTAACTAATACAGATAGCGGTTGGCGGTTAGCGTTGATGTATTCTCGGTTTAGTCCATCTCCATCAGTTAAACCTGCTACGCCACCACAAGAAAGTAGTAATGGAATTATGGGTCAAGCAATTCGTGTGTGGTTAAAAGATTGTAATGCTGGTGCTGTGCGATCGCAGTGAGGAAAGAAATTCCTTTAGTCATTTTGATCCAGAGAATTAAAAAGGTGCGATCGCCTAAACTTCCTCTTGATTAACAGTTGCGAAAATGAAATTAAAATTAATCACGTCTTCAGGGGAAAAGGGAGACTCAGATGGAAAAGTTTGGATAGGCAACTTCGTTTCAGCACTAGCGAATCGAACAGCTTTTAAGTAGGTTTCCGCAAAAATTTCTAGATAGTAAGGCTTGAGGCTAGGGCTATTTTTTAACAGAGATTCAATTTGATCGAACTGTTCCAAAATCGTACTTATCCAACTTGAGGAGCGTCTTTCAGGCTGATATTGGTATTTAAGCAAGTGCATTAGCAAAACCCTTAATCGGCTTTGCAGTTCCCGTCGCTTATCCTTGCCCATGTCCTCAATTTCTTCTATTAAGTTATCCCAATCTACGTCATCAAGTTGACGATTTCGCAACAGTTGAGCCGTTGTATTGAGCCACAAGTAAAAGTCCTGTTCATAGAGACTTTCATTTTTAGTGACTGATGTTCTGTTTAAGTTGGTGGTCATAACCCAAACCTCCGCTATATATTGAGCAAAAGCGTTTATTTCTAGAATAAGGCAAATCAATAAATTAGTAAGAAACGTGGGCGATCGCCATCTACCGCTTGAGTATCAGACACTTAATCACTTAAAGCGCAGCGTACTAAGATTACATGACACTGACAGCCACGCGCGATCGCTTGTGGAATATTTCCTTGAATTACTTGAGTAAGCAAACCTTCGCGACTAGCGCCTAAAACAACTACATCACTTTTGTCTGCTTCTGTTAACTCAATTACGGAATCTGCAATAGAACTTGCTTTAATCGGTATAGCTGTAACAGGACAATTAATGCGCTTACCCAAAGTAAATGCTGCTTGAAAAAGAGTTGTTGTATCTGGTCTTAAAATTCTAGGATTGAATACTTGACAAACCTTAATTTGAGGAGAACTACTAACTGAAGCTAAAGCAGGTAATAGTTGTAAAGCTTGTTGAGTATTAGGGCCACCTGCTGTCGGTATTAGCCAACGATTCCAGTGAGAATTTTGGATAGTATTAGAAGATTTTTTTTGATTGTTTTTGTTGTTGTTTGTCGAATTAATTGGTTGATTCGCCTGGTCTTCCAATCCAGAATAATTATTGAGATGTTGAGTTTTTTTTCCTAACTTCACCAATACCGCGTCACAGGATGCCTCGCCAATAATAGTATCAACAATACTACCTAAAATCCGACCAGATTTAGAGGTGCTACCATTCCACCCCATGACAATTAAATCAATATGCCGCTCTTTAATTGTTTCTAATATTGCTTGGGCTACATCTTGTGCAACTTTGATTTGGGTATGAATAGGTATATCCCATTGTCGTCCCCATCTTTCAGCTTGACGTAACAAGCGACGACTTTTAGTAGTTTTTACAGGTGTTTCTGCTGGGGAGTTGTGACGAGGTACTAAAACTACTTGCAGGCATTCTATTTCAAAGTTGCGATCGCGAGCAATAGCCGCCGCTAATTGTAAAATCGCCTCTGCTGTTTGAGGATTAGCTAACGGTACTAGCAATCTTCCTTTACCAACTGCTGGCGATCGCGTTTGATACACTACATAAGAAGGTTCAGGTCTAGGGCCAATTTCTACGGTTTTTCCGGTTAGTTGATTTGCTTCTGCCCTAATTAAATCTGTACGAGTAATAATTCCTAACAACTTTCGCCCTTCAGTGACAGGCAACCTACTGAGTTGATAGCGATTTAGCAAATAAAGCACATCAGCTAAAGAAGCATTAGACCCCACACTTATTGGTTTTGGTGTCATTATTTCCTCTAGCAGCGTATCACCTGGCAGTTGGCGTGTAGTTGCTTTAGAAAGATCAGTTTGCGTAACAATTCCTAGTAGTTGTTGCTCGTCTACTACCGGAAAACCGCGATGAGGAGAACGAGAAAAAGCTTGGATAGCTTCATCTAAAGTTATTTTGCTAGATAAAGTTTCTACTCGCTGCTGCATCAAATCTGCTGCTGTTAACCCAGCCAATGCCCCATTCTTTAATTGTTCTTTGGGCAATTTATAACCATTGGACTCTAACAATCTTTGGTATAAAGAACCTTTAGCGAGTTTATCACCAACTACATAAGAAACCACGCAAGCAATCATCAGTGGTAATACTAGATTGAAGTCTGTAGTAATCTCGAAAACGATTACAATTGCTGTAAAAGGTGCTTTAGAAACAGCACTAAAAAAAGCACCCATTCCTGCCAAGGCATAACTTGTTGGCAAACTCATTTCGATTAAGTGGTATTGGCACAAACCAACCAAATAACCGATTGCAGAACCAAGAATTAAAGCTGGATTAAATAAACCGCCTGGTGCGCCAGAACCGTATGCAATTATGGTTAAGAGGAAGTGGGCAAGAAAAGCAATAGTTGCAAATTCCCAACTTGCTTCACCAGTAATCATAAATTCTCTCAGTCCGCTATTGTTGCGAAAAGAGATAGGTAATAAAGCGATGATGCACCCAGAAACAAATCCGGCTAATCCGATGCGGAGGGGTAAGCTGAGACTGAGGCGTTTATAAAAGGCAAGACTAGCGAGGATGGAATTATTAAACAGCGCACCTAAAAATCCGCAGATAAGTCCTAAAACGATATAAAAAGGAATTTCTGGAGCAAAAAAAGTGCTAGAAATATTGGTTAATTCTAGGTTGAGATCTAAACTACGTCCACCCAACAGCCGAGAGATGACTGCACCAATAAAGGATGCGAGGATAGCAGTTCCTAGTGTTAAGCCAGATAAATCTTGCAGGAGTTCTTCTACAACAAATAATGTTCCAGCAATTGGGGCATTAAAACCTGCTGCTAAACCAGCGCCAGCACCAGCAGCAATCATTTGACGGCGGTGGTCTGGGGAAGTGGGAATCCATTGACTAAGTTGTGCTGCTACTGCCGCGCCGATGTGGACAGTTGGCCCCTGCCTGCCCAAGGTTAGCCCAGAACTGATGGCGAGAATGCTTGTAACTAATTTGACTAATGCAACTCTGAGATTTAAAGCAATGGGAAATTGAGCTAAAACGGCTTTTACTTGCGGAATGCCACTACCAGCAGATTCTGAGCCTAGACGTTCCAGCAGCCACCCACAAAGCAGCCCTAAACAGAGTCCAACGATGGGTAAGACTAAAAGAGGTGGTTGCTGCATAGAAGCATAAACTCGCCATGAGCCTAACCATCCAACACTTTGCTTGAGTAAAACTGCTGCTAATCCTGATACTAAACCAATCAGACAAGCTTCTGCGATCGCGAGCCGTCCTCTTGGTAGTAACCATTGGCGAAGACGTTGATCAATTATCAATTAACAATTATCACTTATCAGTTATCAATTATAGAGGTTAGTGGTTAGCTTGAGCGCAAGATCGCTTTTGATTTTCGCCTCTCTACATTAGACCTGTTGTGTAAGTCAAATTTTGGATATTTAACCACAGATAAACACAGATGGTATAACTGATTTTTGCTCATTAGTCTATTCATTTTTGGAGAAGTCAATTGTTAATTGTTAATTGATCCTGTGGTGGATAAACCTTCAACAATCAGGGACGGTGTGGAGCAAGGGCCATTCCATTCAGCGTCGCTGCCAATTGCTAATAACTGCTTGAGTGCAGTATAGACATTCCCACTAACCATTGTGTCTTTTACACGACCAATAATTTCACCTTTTTGGACTCTAAAACCTAACTCAACGTTGATGGAAAAGTCTCCCGAAATACCTGCACTGTCACCTAGCATTTGGTCTACTATCAATCCTTGATCCATCTGTTGTATTAAGTCTAATAAACTATCAGATCCAGGTTGAATGATTAAGTTGACTAAACCAGGGGTGGGATAGCTACCTAAACCAGGACGAAAGCCATTTCCGGTTGTGCCGCTACCCAGAAGGCGACCAGTGGTGCGGTCGGTATAAAATAATTGCAAAACACCGTTTTGAATCAGGGTGAGAGGGCGTGTTTCTGTACCTTCATCATCAAAAGGGCAGCTAAACGGCCCTCTAGCTGGTTGTTGAGACAGCGTGAGAGCTTCGGAGGTGACTAATTGACCTAAGCGATCGCTCCAGGGTGATGCTTTCTCAATTACTCGTTTACCATTTAAAGCAGCTTGTACTGTTTCCCACAACATATCTGCTGCTTTAGCTGTAAATAATATCGGAACGCGACCACTTGGCGATGGGACATTATCTGATGCCCACTCTAAACGTTGCAAAATTTGATGAACTATGCGTTCTGGTTCTAGATAACCTCGTTGAGTTTGACCGTCTGCAACACTGAGAAAATCTTCTCCCCGCACCCATTCGGCTCCCATGTAGCCACTGAGGGTGGTATCTTTGTAGCCACAGTCTAGCCCTAAACTGTTAATTAGGCGGGTTGTTTCAACTTCGCATTCCCACTGGCTAGTGCAAAGAACTTCTGGGTAAGCGTCGCGTACTTGAGCGATCGCTTCTTTTCCCATTTTCACCAATTGCTCGACAGGAACAGATGAGCCTAAGTCAGGATAAATCGTTTTGCCATTTTCGGCTAGTTCTATAGTTTCAGGTTCATTAAGTTCTGATATTGCGATCGCTCGATCTACTAATGCTTGGGGTTCCACTGAGCCATAAGCTACCGCCAAACCTGGTCGCCCATCTCGCCATAGCCGCAACGCCATCCCTTCACTTTGGATACTTTCGAGTTGCTTAAGTCGGTTAGCTTCAAAAAACACAGGTTGAGAGTGCGATCGCGACTGATACACTTCTGCTGCTTGCGCCCCTGACTTCACAGCTAATTCTAGTAACTGTTCCGTCATATCCTTTTGATCTTCTTGGCTTGATGATTCGAGCATGGATTTTGGATTTGAGTTGGATGAAAAATACAAAAAATGCAGTTAGCGTTTGTTTTCAACTATTCAACATTGGCAACACCACGATCAATATCAAGCCCGATGGAACTTAAAAATTAGCAAGCTTGCTAACTGCTATAGCAACAAACAGAAGGCGATTGACAGCGATCAAATATTGGTATTTCATCTGCGTAATCTGCGTCTATCTGCTCACATCTGCGATAAAAAACCAAAATTGTGATCCAAAGTAATAAATCTAATTAACAGCAGTAGTTGTTGCTATATCACGTTAACGACAACTCCTGCAATAACCAAAATCCTGCAAAATCTTCTGCTTGAGGACTTGACTGAATCGCTAAAAAATGCACTCCCTTAGCTTGTTGTTTAGCAGCCTCAAACCCTGCTGCCTCACTTTGAGAAGCTGAGTTTAATTGCTTAACTAAAAACCAACTATCACTACCACCAGTTTCTAATAGCAATCTTGCCTGTGGAGCAGGGTAAAATTTTATCAAAGCTGGTTCAATTCCAGACATCCAAGCAGCCATAGGTATTGCTCTAGGCGATAAAATAATTATCCCTGGAATGCGCGTTTGTGGTGATAAGTGCAACATTTCCAACGGGAAAGCTTCACTAAAACCAATATTCCACTCGTGCATTTCTGCAAATGCCGATGCGTCTAATGATACAAACATCCACTTTTGCCCAATTAAAGCATCCGGTAGTGGTTGCGGTGGCTGAACCTCAAATTGCACCGATGGGCTATTACTTGGTTGATAATTAGGATGACTAGGATATACATCCTGCATCCGTTCCCGTAGCCACTGATGCACGGCATACGTCCGGCGGCTAGGTTCCGCTAAAATTCCCAAATCCGTACACGCTTTGACGATCATATTGTTCATCTGTCGCCGAAAGAAGCGGATTTTTTGCGGAGACTGCCCTGATTTCTCCATTGCTTCTGTTAAGGCATTCTGCAACCAAACTGAATTTACCTGCGTACTCGGACAGTATTGTGCATAGCGAAATAAAGATTCAACTGACTGGCGCGTGTCTACAGGACTCTCACACACCAAAACTTCCCAAATTTTTTTCTGGTTCTCGTCTATAATTGGTCGAGAGTAGAAATCTAATTCCCAGATTGTCCCCATATTACGCTATTAAAATCTGATCACCTCATCCATAATACGAGGGTGCAGTAACATTTGAGGAGGGAGGAGAGAGGAGTGAGAAAAAGTTTTCACACATTGATTGTGAGTAAAAACTCATGATCCTAAGATGGCAAATATAAGTTATCCCATCTGTGGGTATCTGTGTTTATTTGTAGTTAATTACCTAGTATTTGGCTTTTGAAAGAAGTCAAATGTAGAGGGCAGTTAGTACGAAGTAAGTTTATAATTGTTGGTATTAAAAACTCAAAAAATCAAATATATTTTAATTATTGATTTTTTTATTGAAAATACATTAACAGTTAATGGCTATGCCTTGCAATTAATAAAAATATGATTATTTGTATGTATAAGATTAGTAAGTTTTACTAATAACAATATGATTCACATTGATGGCTCTTATGGTGAAGGTGGGGGGCAGGTACTACGCACGTCTTTGAGTCTCGCCGCTATTACAGGTCAAGCTATACGCATTAATAAAATTAGAGCCGGACGGCAAAAACCAGGACTAGCAGCACAACATCTAACTGCGGTACGAGCGGCGGCAACTATTTGTAATGCTAAAGTTACAGGCGATCGCTTAGGTTCAACAAGTTTAGAGTTTATTCCTGGTAATGCTACTTCTTCTGGGCGATACACTTTTGATGTCTCAGATGCTTTAGGAGGACGTTCAGCAGGTGCGATAACCCTGGTATTGCAGACAATCCTCTTACCTTTAGCACTAGCGAATGGTAAGTCAGAGGTAATTTTACGGGGTGGAACTCATGTTGCTTTTAGTCCTTCTTTGACCTATATTGAGCAGGTTTATTTACCGATACTGAAGCGGATGGGACTACAAGCAGAGGTTAAGCTCAATGCTTGGGGTTGGTATCCTCAAGGTGGAGGAGAGGTGAGATTGAGTGTCACTGGAGGTAATACTGTCAGTGGTATTAATTTGATGGAACCTGGGGAGTTAAAGCAGGTGCGGGGTTTGGCGGTAGTGACAGAATTACCCTCGCATATCCCACAAAGGATGGCTAGTCGTGCCGAGAATTTGTTACATCATGCCAATTTGAAAGTCAATGTACAACCCTTGCGAGAACGAGGCGTTGCACCTGGGGCAGGAATTTTCCTGACGGCGGAGTATGAAAATAGTTTGGCTGGCTTTGGTGCTTTGGGGCGTGTAGGCTTACCTGCGGATAAAGTTGCGGAGATGGCTTGTCAAGAATTAATGGATTTTCATAATACAGGCGCAGCAGTTGATGTGCATTTAGCAGATCAGTTACTATTACCAGCAGCTTTAGCATCACAAGGCAGTCAGTATCGAGTAGCTGATCTGACTATGCACTTAACTACTAATGCTTGGGTAATTCAGCAATTTGGGATAGCAGAAATTAGCATAGACGAATTTGATCAGGTAGTAGTAGTCGAGAAACTGTAACATAATTTATCAATTAAATTACTAAGTGAAAATGCGTAAACCTTCCTGACATGGTACTGAGTGACGGAAGTAAATTATGGGGAGAATTTAGCCTCCTGACAGTAGCTATATGGCAATTCATGTCGAAATTTCGCTCGTGCGATCGCACCCGCTACTGTTCACATAGTATCTAATAGGGAGATGGCTTTGAACACTGAGACGTGCGAGCCCATATTGGGAAAATTACTCCACGAGCGTTACCAGATCATTGAAGTCCTCAGTGGTGGCGCATTTGGAACAATTTATTTGGCTCAAGATACCTCACAACCACATCATCCTAAATGTGTTGTCAAGCAACTTAAGCTTGTAAGTAAAGAACCTAATAATTTACAAATTGTGAGGCGGCGCTTTGCTTATGAAGCTATAGCTTTAAAAAAATTGGGTAATCACGATCAAATTCCTCAATTATTAGGTTGCTTTGAAGAGAACCAGGAGTTCTATTTAGCCCAAGAGTTGATTGCAGGAAATACTCTAAGTGAGGAACTATCGGATAATCAACAATACAAATCTTGGGATGAAACTCAAGTAATCCAATTGCTGGAAGAACTGTTACAAATATTAGACTTTGTTCATAGCCAAGGAATTATTCATTGCGATATTAAGCCTAACAATATTATTAGACGCAGTTCAGATCAACGGTTATGCTTAATTGACTTTGGTACAGTACAGCCACTTCATCCTCCTGCCCCATACAGACAGAAGAATGTACCAGTTAGTATGCGCCTATTAGGTTATATCTCGCCGGAACAACTGATGGGTCAAACTTATCCCTGTAGTGATATTTATGCACTAGGGATGATTGCTATTCAAGCACTTACAAAATTAGAACTACGAAAGTTACCTGTAGATCTTAATAGTGGTGAGTTGATTTGGCAGTATCAAGAATCAATTAGTGATCCGCTCAAAACTGTCTTAAATCAAATGGTACGGTATAACTTTCAAGACCGTTACCAGTCAGCAAGGGAAGTATTACAAGCACTGCGTGAACATAGTTTAGTAAAGACAATGACAATAGTTAGTTCTAATGAATCCGAGCAAATTAATCCTCTTCAGTTAACAGGTAGCAACTCTCCTGATTTATTCAGGAGAGTAGGATTTAGTGTGCTTGCACTTAATAGTGTAATGAGCGCATTTGGTTCCTATGCCTTACTTCATATTTCTCAAACTGATACTGAAGTAGATTTTTTCATCAATGATCTAGCAGAGCATTATGCAGGGGATTTAGAAAAAGCGATCGCACTTGCTCAATCCATCATTTCCCCTGAAACGCAAGCATCAACAGTAGAATGGCAACACAATGGTAAAAATACTAATCCTCAGTTTCAAGTAATTGAAAAAGCTTTTAAAGAAAACCGTTGGATAGATGTACTGACTGAAGCTAAAAAAATCCCTCATACAGCCTCTTTGCACCAAAAAATTCAGCCAATGGTGCAGCAAGCGCAGCTAAAAGTTGATACTGCCGTTAATCCTTTATTACAAAAAGCTTACAAACAAGCGTCTGTTAAAGATTTTACAGGTGCTATTCGTTATATCAAACAAATTCCTCCACAAGCAAAGATTTACCCAGAAGTTCAAGCCAAAATTGCGGAGTACCAGCAAAAACAGCAACTTCGAGCAACTCATTTATTACAACAAGCTTATAAGTTAGCTGCGAATAATGATTTTCTTGGGGCTTTAAAATATCTTAAACAAATTCCCAAAGGAACCCGCGTTTATCCTAGCGTTCAAACAAAAATTGCTGAGTATAATAAAAAACAGCAATTAATCGCTAAAGTTAATAAATCAAAACAATTAACCACAACCAGCAATAAAAAGCCGCTCAAAAATGGCGTAATGACTAGAATACAAAGTGTTAATTGGGGTCAAGGATTGCAAGAAATGTCTTCAATTACTCAAGCGAAATCAAGATGAGTATATGAACCTAATTTAATAAAAGACTCCTTTTAAAAAGCAGTTATCCCATCTGTGTTTATCTGTGTGCATCTGTGTTTCATCTGTGATTAATTATCTAAAACTGTTTTCGGTGCGTAAATCCTGACTTGGTTGGAGCTAACAAATTTAGGAAAAACCTCATGCGACCATCTTGCCCGCATGAGGTTTTTCCTAAATTTAGAGACACGCCCATAGCGCATTTAGCACATGACTATTCCCTACGGGAACGCTACTCGCTGCACGAAGGCTAACGCTAAGGTACGTCTCTACATGGTTGAAGCTAACAAATTCAACTTTAGGTGAACGTTTTATTGATACTTTTACGCGAAACTAGAGAAAGATACTGAATCAACATTGCGATCGCAGATGGCAAGTTTATTAACACTTTTTAGCAAAGAACAAACTGACCTTGAGGCAGAACTTAACAAAGCAACGAGTACTGAGCAAGTAGTCAAGCTAGTTCAGAACAGACTTGATCATCTTGAGAAAAATTACATGGGTCAACTGAATGTTGCTCAAGTACGTCTAGCTTCATTGTTTATGGATACGCTGCGACAGTCTATTACTACTCTCAGTGCAGCTAATGAGATTCAATTAATCTTAGAACCTCAACCAATCATTAATCAAGCTATAAAAGCTGTCCCTAATAAGTTAATTCTTAAAGTATTACAGGCACTTATCTCCCTGGGAATCTTAGGTTCGTTATTTTCTTTAACTAAAACTGATCCTGGGGTGTGGATGGGTATTTTGCTAATGTTTGTCCTTTTAGGACTAGAAGTAGCACTGCAACTCGACAAAAACAACCAGAAAAATATTTCTGATTTGGCAATTGAAACAAATCAACCTACTCCGGTACTACGAATTGATAGTAAAGTGCTTTTAGACAATTTGGCTGATGCTCTTGCCATAATTGATAATGCAGTTGCTAGGCTGGAAGAAGGAAACAAACCAGTAAGCAACAATGGTATTGAACAGTTACCAGAACTATTAAATCTGATTCAGAGGCTTTGGGGGGCATCCTTGCTTGAAAAACCTCAAATGGCGCTGGATTTGAGTAAACTGTTACCACAAATTCTCATAACGCAGGGAATTCGCGCCCAAGTATACCAACAAAATATAGCGAGTAGCGATCGCCAATTTTTTGAGTTTGAGCCTAATATTGACCCTGATGCTAAAGATTATGTAACCGTAACACCTGCCTTGTTTAAGGGAGAAAGGTTGCTTCGACGCGGTAGGGTAATTGAGCCAGCTTCTACGGATATTTGAAATTAATTTGATTTACTTCCTCCGACTGATGGCACAAGGGGGATAAAGATATAAGGATATATGGAAATTCAAGAAATCATCGGTTTTGATTTGGGTCACGGGGAAACTGCCGTAGCTAGGGCAATAGTAGAAAGTATCGAACCCCCCGAAATGCTAGAAATTAATAATAAAAAAGTTCAGATTACTGCTCTTGGTTGGCATCCTGAGCTTGGTTATCTTGTTGGGGAACAAGCGTTAATTCAAGCTGGTGTTACGCAGCTAGATATCTCTTTTAAACAAAAGCCAAACAACGATCCTAATTATCGCAAAACGATTCAGAATTTTTTAACAACTTACTATCACTTGTTAAAAGAAAGTAAACAAATTGCAGTTGGCGAGGGTAGTTACTTTTATGTTGGTTGTCCTTCAGGATGGTCAGTGAGCGATCGCCAAGCATACCAGAAATTACTTCAAGAAGCTGGCATACCCTCAATTAGAGTTGTACCTGAATCTAGAGCGGCTTTCATGCAAGCCAAAGAAGCAGGAAAACTAGAGTATGAAAAACTACAATCATCCGCACTAATTATTGATATTGGTTCTTCAACAACAGATTTTACCCTAGTTAAAAGCTTATCGGAAATCCCCGTAGATTTTGGTAGTAATGTTTTGGGAGCTTCCTTAATAGACAAAGCTATCTTTGCTCAAACTGTAGCTAACCACTCAGATAAGGAATTACTAGAAAGAGTATTTACTAAATATCCTCATCACCAAGCACGTTGCGAACTTGCTTGTCGCAAAGCCAAAGAAGATTATTTTTCTAACGAAGAACTATACAGCAATTCTCAATCATTTGCTCGTGGTTTTGAGTCGATTAATGAACAGATTTACTTTATCCCACAAGTGAATAAATCTGTTATGGAAGACATCTTAAACCAACCATTACCTGAACTGGAAAATAAAAGTTGGATGGATACTTTTCGTTATGCAGTAAATGAGGCAAAAGAAAAACTCGAACAACAAGGAATTGTACCTAAAGTTTTGCTAATGACTGGCGGTGCATCTCGAATGAAATTCACCCGCTTTATTTGCTCAGAAATTTTTCCCGAACCAGAAACACAAGTTAGACCAGATCCAGAACCAGAAAGGTGTATTGCATTAGGTTTAGCACGAGTGGGAAGATGGGATTTACGCGCGGCTGCATTTAAACAAGAAGTAAATCAACTTTTAGACTCAAACAAGCTAAAAAACTTAATTGAAAAACATATACCAGAGTTAATTGACTTATTAACTAAGCCACTGGTAGACGGTTTAATTGCAAATGCAGTTAAACTTACTTTAAAAGATTGGCAAAGCAACAAAATACGGACATTAGCCGACTTAGAAATTGCTATGAAACAACGTGCAGAGGAATGGATAACTACCTCTGGCGCTCAACAGATAGTTAAAAGTCAATCTGTTGCTTGGTTTAATAGCAAAATTCAACCAGAATTAGCTCAAGAAACCGATCCGATTTGTCAAATGTATCAGATACCTAGAAGTAGCTTAAGATTTGAGGAAGGTATAGACCCAGCAGTGGTAAACCCAGATTTGTCTATTGGAGATGCTATTCTGGCTGAGACTGTAGGATTTATTATTAATGTAGTGATTGGTAGTGGTACTGTTGGTAGCATTCTCGCTTTGATTTTAACAGGGCATTTAACTTGGCCAATTGTATTAGTTTATGGTGCTTCTGTCCTTGCTGCTGGAGTTGAGATCACTCGCAGTAAAACCCAACAAGCAATTAAGACTAATGTGGATGTTCCTAGTTGGAGTCGTTCTTTGTTGTTAGGTGACAACAAGATTGATTCTATCTGTCAGGAAATACGCCCTGAATTAGAAAAGGTGCTGAAAGAGCAACTAACAGGTAATCAAGCAGCTTTTGATCAATTAATTGAGAAGGTTGGTCAAGGTTTGAAATCTGCACTTTCTAGTAAGGTTCAAGAGGCGATAATTTTAATTCAATAAGTAGAGTTATTACATAAGTATAATTGGCATAATTAACCACAGATATCCACAGATGCACACAGATATCCACAGATGGGATAACTAATTTTTGCAATAAGAGTAGTAGATACTGGTAATTTAGAGTTATTTGGATCAAGCTTAAACTCAAATCATGCCATCATACACAAATCGAGAAGCGTTCATTCCCTTCAGTCGTAACGATATTATTCAATTGTGCTTGCAAGATGGTCAGCTATCTGCTAAAGATGCTGAAAAATTTAATAATTTTTGCCAAATTCTATCTGCTTATTACCATTTCCGCTTTCATCAGACGTTAGAAATAATTAAAGAAAACTACGTTCCTTTTAATCCCAATACACATATTCAACCATTAGTTCCACCCACCCTTGACCAATATAACGAGATGGAAGCAAGGGTTGTTGAAGCTTTTAACCATATTTTGGAAAGAGCTAATTATGTTCCTTTGTCTGAGCCATCTGTGCAAGAAGCTTTGGCAAATAAATCTTTAATTGATTTGAAGACTGAAGTTGATTTTAATGATTTCGATCAATTTATCTGCTATTATCAAGGCGATTTTTCCAAAACAATTACAGTAAAAAAACTGGTCTTTTGGAATGAACAAAGGACTATTGAGGTTTTTGAACGAATTGTTATACTAATTAAATTTAAAGAGCCTGCTTACTTTTTGTCTCAAAAAGTCGAGATAGACAAGCTAAAATTTATTCCAGGTAAAATGTATGTTTACTTTTATAAAGATGTTCCTCAATTAGATATTGACTTGCTCTTTCCTAATGTTACAACCCACATGACGTGGAAAGATAGGCTACTTTTTGGAATTCCAGCTATTGGGGCTGCTGTTCCACTGGTTTTAAAAGCATTACCAAATTTGTTACTACTAATTGCTGCTATTTTATTGGTACTCAATGCCACTGAATTAATAGCAGCGTTAAAGATTAAACCAGAGCAACTACGAAATGTTATGCCCATTTTAGTTGCAACCTTATCGTTTGCAATGACTTTGGGTGGATTTGCTTTCAAGCAATATACTACATACAAAAATAAAAAAATCAAATTTCAAAAAGATGTAACTGACACGCTGTTCTTTAAAAATTTAGCTAATAATGATAGTGCTTTTGGGCGGCTGATAGATATGGCTGAGGAAGAGGAATGTAAGGAAATTATCTTAGTTTATTACCATCTTTTGACCAGTAAAACACCGCTAAATTCAGAACAGTTAGACTCTGCTATTGAAACCTGGATGGAGAATAAGTTCGGCACTACGATTAACTTTGATATTAACGGCCCCTTGAGCAACTTGAAAGAGATTCATGGCAAGGTCATGAGTAATAGTGGAGAAATATCTCTATTAGAATGTGATAGTGAAGGATTTTGTCACGTCCTTTCTTTAGACGATGCTATGGAAGTACTAGATTATGTTTGGGATAACGCTTTCCGCTATAACGGTATAGATTTGTAGTCACGTAGTTAAATTATGCTCAAAAAAAAATTGGTTTTGCTTTCACTGAGTTTGACTGTCACTCTAGGCAATTTTATCACTCCAGCTATAGCTCAAGGAAAAACTATCCCACTACAGCAGGTAAATGATCAATCTAGTTTAAGTGATGCAGATAAATTAGGATTAGATGAGCAGCTTTGGAGTCAGTTGAATAAAAAAGGCGATCGCACTGCCTTATTAAAATCTATTAATCATAGTTTGGGTTATTTAAACACACCACAAGCGGTAGCAGCTTATCAAAATTATCAAGTCCCTGGTGTGACATTAGGGCGCGTGCGTCGTTCCTTAATTCGTTTCCGTCAGCTATTGCGGAATGCAAAAACACCTGCACAACTCCAAGCTGCTGTTAAGCGAGAGTTTAGCTTTTATCAGTCTGTTGGTAATGATAATCAAGGTAGTGTGTTATTTACAGGCTACTATCAACCAGTTCATCAGGCGAGTAGAAAGAAAACCGCAGAATATCGCTATCCACTTTATAAATTACCACCGAATATTGCTAACTGGTCTAAACCACATCCAACGCGGGCAGAATTAGAAGGAGAAGATGGTTTACAAGGAGATCGCAGTAAATTAAAAGGATTAGAGTTAGTTTGGATGCGCGATCGCTTAGAAGCATTTTTAGTGCAAGTACAAGGATCTGCTCAACTGCAACTTACCGATGGTAGTATGATGACTGTTGGTTTTGCAGGTGCAACCGATCACGCCTATAGCAGTTTAGGTAAAGAACTGATCAAAGATGGCAAAGTACCTCAAGAAGGATTAAATTTACCAATAATTCTGAAATACTTTCAAGATAATCCTGAAGAATTAAATACCTATATTCCTCGTAACAAACGCTTAGTATTTTTCCAAAATACTGCTGGTGCGCCAGCAATGGGCAGTATTAATGTACCAGTAACGGCGGATAGATCAATTGCGACAGATAAATCATTAATGCCGCCAGGTGCATTAGCATTAATCCAAGCAGAGATACCTTATCCTAATGCTAAAGGCGAAATGGAACAGCGTTTAGTTAGCCGCTATGTATTAGATCAAGATACAGGTAGCGCGATCAAAGGTGCAGGAAGAGTAGATTATTTTATGGGTACAGGAAAAGTTGCAGGCGATCGCTCGGCGGTGACAGTTGGGAAAGGGCAATTGTACTATTTGTTGTTGAAACAGTGATCTAAATGTAGGGTGTGTTAGGCTCGAACGATCAATTCTATATTCAAAGTAATCAGACGATTCACCAAGCCTAACGCACCATTGTCGCACTGTAATAATTCAATAATACATAACCATGAATATACAGCTTGTTGACTCACTCGTAGAAATTGTTTTAAAACTCTCTCTTGAAGAACAAACACTTTTTCAAGAAAAGCTTAGTCAGAAGCATTTAAATTTACCAAACAGTAAGCCTTTAACAACAGAAGAGAAGCTACGACTTTGGCAAGAGTGGATAGATATAGCACCAAAAAGCTATGCCAATCTTTCTGATGAAGCTCTGCGTAGAAAAAATATTTATGATGATAAATTATGACTGTTTAGCCTTACCTTTGCGTTCTTTGCGCTTACCTTTGCGACCTTTGCGTTTAAAAATTAAACCCTAATACTCAAACAATAAACCTATAAATATACACTTAGCTGTAAGCTGATTTACGGCGCTTATGACGATGCAACATGGCAACCATCAACGACAACTATCTTAAGCTGAAAGCTGGCTACTTATTTCCCGAAATTGCAAGACGAGTAAATGCGTTTGCAGAAGCAAACCCAGATGCGAACATTATCCGCTTGGGTATTGGCGACGTTACCGAACCTTTACCAGAAGCTTGTCGCACAGCAATGATTAAAGCTGTGGAAGATATGGGCGATCGCAACTCATTCAAAGGCTATGGCCCCGAACAAGGTTATGCTTGGTTAAGAGAAAAAATTGCCGCCCACGATTTCCAAGCGCAGGGATGCAATGTTGACGCTTCAGAAATCTTTATCTCTGACGGTTCCAAGTGCGACAATGGCAACATTCTCGATATCTTTGGTGATAACAATACCATTGCTGTCACCGACCCTGTTTATCCCGTGTATGTTGATACTAACGTCATGGCGGGACATACGGGAGATGCTAACGATAAAGGCGAGTATGGCGGTTTAGTTTATTTACCTGTCACAGCAGATAATAACTTTACTGCGGAAATTCCTTCCCAGAAAGTAGATTTAATTTATCTTTGCTTCCCCAATAACCCTACAGGTGCAGTTGCAACCAAAGAACACCTCAAAGCATGGGTAGATTATGCTAAAGCAAATAATTCGATTATTTTCTTTGATGCAGCATACGAAGCATTTATAACTGATCCAGATCTACCTCATTCTATCTATGAAATAGAAGGTGCAAGAGATTGTGCGATCGAATTTCGTTCTTTCTCTAAAAATGCAGGTTTTACCGGAACTCGTTGCGCGTTAACAGTAGTACCCAAAACTTTAACAGCCAAAGCTGCTGATGGTTCCGATGTTGAACTTTGGAAACTGTGGAATCGTCGCCAATCCACCAAATTTAATGGCGTATCTTATATAGTACAACGTGGCGCGGAAGCTGTTTATTCTGAAGCAGGACAAGCGCAAACCAAAGCATTAGTTAGTTTCTATTTAGAAAACGCCAAAATTATCCGTGAACAACTAACTGCTGCTGGTTTTGCAGTATACGGTGGTGTGAATGCGCCTTATGTTTGGGTAAAAGCGCCTAACAATTTATCTAGTTGGGATTTCTTTGATAAATTGCTGCAAAACTGTAACGTTGTAGGAACTCCTGGTTCTGGTTTTGGTGCAGCAGGTGAAGGTTATTTCCGTATTTCTGCATTTAATAGTCGGGAGAATGTCGAAGAAGCAATGAAGCGGATTACTGAGAAGTTTAGGGCTTAAGCTAGGGGGTGGGCAATGCCCACCTTTTGACTATTTCACAGACCTTAGCTTTTTAATAATTTGCATAAGCTTATTAGCATATTCTTTGGCTTTATCTAAAGTGTCGCACTCACTAGCAGTAACACGTTCGAGATGAACACCTTCATGCACAAGCATTGTAGTTCTTGCATGAGCTTCTGCTGGGGTTTCGTGGTTCACAATTACGTGAAGCAATATTATCAGACCTGACACGACCCTGATTTGTAATATTTTTGCCTGCTAACCAAACTTTTGCTTTCTCCTGCCAGTTGGGATCTTCTGACAAATCTGGTCTAATTCTTACTCCATCAATTAATTTACCAGGCGAACCTCTTAAAATCAGGATTACTTTTCCTAATATTCGCTCTTCATATTTTTCTATATCTATCGAAATTTGACTATACAAATACATGGGTATTTCTAAATATAAAAGCATATATTTAGAAATAAATTCATCATGTAATTGTTTTATATCTGCCAAAGAGTTAGCAAGAATAGCAACCTCGACTGCGGCTCCCTCGCTGGCAAATAATCTAGCTAATGCTCTCAAAAGTGGTTGAGGTTTTTTGTATTCAAATTCTGATAATTGAGCATTTTGCCAAAGCTTTTGAGATTTTAGAGGAGGTATTTGCCGCGCAGCAAAAATAGGACGACCTGATATCTCACCTTCGTCAAACAACTCATAGCCATCAGGAGCCAAAAGCTGATTGTATTTTTGTAAGAGAGCGGAAACTTCTTCTAAATTAGGGCGAACAATAGGATGAATAGTTTCACAGAGAAATCTAAGAAGAGTATTATCATTACCATTACTCAACCCAAAACGTTCATCATCAAAAATCCAATTATCTTCCCAATCATCATTATTGAAGCGATGTTGCCATATATCTTCAGCAGCGTTATCAAAACGTCTATCTGTTGAAGGCATATTTTCGAGATCGTATAATCTGGCAATAAATTTAATTTCTTCTAGCCGACCATACCAGTTGATATGGTTATTTGAAAAAATATCAATAATATCTTGTCTAGTTACTTCAGATATACCCATAATTTATAGCTACTGTCAATTAATCTACATAAAGCCGTAGACACATCAGGGATTGCCAACTGCTAAAGTTTAATATTACTAGCCAGTTTATCCCAGTCTAACTGGTAAGCGATATAGCTTCAGCTAAATAATTTAGTATTGTGTACTTAAAAAAGATGACAATTAAAGAAGAGTTACTTCAGGAACTTGATAACCTTCCAGAATCTACCATGCAAAAAGTATTAGAGTTTGTACGTTTTATTAAAGCTGAAGAGGAATCAAACATAGATAGCTAAAAGTGCGCTCATACTTGACTAGAACGTAGCATCAACTGAAACCTACCACTTTCAGTTGTAAATCCCCAACGTTCGTAAAATTGCACCATTTCTGGTAAACAATACAAACCCAAATATTCTACTGATTGCAATTGCGGGTGATTAACAATTGAATCTAATAAATGTTTACCTAAACCTTTATCTCTATAATCAGGCTTAACAATCACATCAAAAATAATTGCTCTGTAAACAAAATCTGTTAATACGCGGGTGAAGGCAACTAAGCGATCGCACTCATCGACTAACCCAATAATAATATCCGAAGCTGCCAGCATTTTATCTACCTCTGGACGGGTGCGCTTGTCACTCCAAAATTCATTTTTGTACAATTCCACCAACTCAGAAATTTGTTGCTCATTTAGTTGTGAGATAACTCTGTAACTCTCCATCATTAGTTAGATCAAGCAAGGATTCTTAGGAAAGTTTACTACTGTTAGGCAAGATATGCGATCGCATAAATGTATTGCAGTTAAAGTGCGTAACGCCTATCACTCTTTAGAAATCTACTTTCGTAGGTATAAATTCATCTATTAGGGTCTACCTTAAGAGTCTACCTAGTTCTTGATAAATTCTATAGCCTGAGCATAGGATTCACTCAAAGCTAAAAGAAAAAAATTTATTATGACCACAGACGTTAATACCGACATCAACAAGTCTACAGATACCAACAGCAAAATGAATGGCTCACTCTGGCTGGGCGTTCTCCTAATTGTATTAGGAATTGCTGGAATTGCACTGCCTGTAGCCTCAACAATCTTTGTTGAAACTTGGTTCGCTTTAATCCTAGCTTCTGCGGGTTCTGCTAAAGCTGTCTACGCATTTCAAAGCCGTGCTGAAGGAGGCTTTGTTTGGAAGCTATTACTAAGCATCCTCTACATTGCAACAGGTGTGATGCTGTTTGTTAATCCTTTAACAGGTATCCTCACCCTAACTTTATTGCTAGGTAGCTTTTTAGCGACAGAAGGCGTATTTAATTTAATTCTGGCATTCCGGTTACGTCCGCAACAAAACTGGGCATGGGTATTAGTTGACGGCATCATTACTCTATCTCTCGGTGTCATGATTTGGTTCCAGTGGCCTTTCAATGCACCTTGGCTGATTGGAACATTAGTTGGTGTCAGCGTTCTCTTCACTGGAGTTTCACGGGTAATGCTGTCATTTAATGGACGTTCTACTCTGAACCCTTCCGATCAAGCTGCATAATAATTGCCTACGCTACAGAATAGACATCTCCTTTCAAAAAATGTAGAGACGCGCCATGGCGCGTCTTTGTTTTTATATTTTTAACTAACTGCTTGTGATAATCCCATTAAATTGCAAAGCTTATAAACAGCCCTAGCCCCAACATTACCATCCCACTCACTATTTCCCACTTCACAAACATCAAAACCAATAATCTCTCTACCACTATTAACAACTTCACGGAACAAACAAAAAGCTTGCTCTAATTCCAAACCTCCAGGGACAGGAGTTCCAGTATTAGGGCAAAGTTTTGGATCTAATCCATCAACATCGAAACTGATATAAACTTGCTGTGGTAATTCTGCAACCATTTGTTGACAAAGTTCTAACCAAGAAATTCCCGCATATAGTTTTTGCTTCAATATAAAATCGTAGTAGGCAGAAACTCGCCCTCCAGATTGCTGAATCAAATTAACTTCATCCTGACAAATATCACGAATTCCTACTTGAACTAACTTAGAAATTTGAGGCAATTTCAGCGCATTAAACATAATGGAAGCATGAGAAAACTCAAATCCCTCGTAAGCATCCCGCAAATCCGCATGAGCATCAATATGTAAAATTCCAAACTCAGGATAACGTGCTGCTAATGCTTGCATATATCCCAACGGCGCACTATGATCGCCACCAATTACAGCTACTTTTTTACCTTTGTTTATAGCAGTAGTAGCTTGATAAAATAGCCATTGATTAACAGCTTGACCCTCTTGATTAATATTTTGTTGGAGTTGAGCAATATCTGGATCGTCTGCTATATTTTTGCCTTGTTCTAGATGCTCAATAACTTTGGTAGCTTGCTGTCTTAATACCTCACCTTTTTGCTCGATATCTTCTGGAATTTCGTACATAAAAATACCTTGCTTCCAGCCTTCAGGATGATCGAAATCATAAATATCCAGTTGGCGAGATGCGTCTAAAACTACTCTGGGTGCGGCGGCTGTTCCTACACCATAAGAAACGGTGACTTCCCAAGGTACGCCGAAGACAATAATATTGGCAGATTCGTAATCAAAAGGAAGTCCTAAAAGATTACCGTTATCAACACCAATAGCATTAGGATCAAAATTTTGTAGGATTTCTTCTTTAGTAGGCATTTATTATTTCCTTAATATGAGCGGATAAGTAAAATTACCTTTTGTAAGGGCGGGTTTAATGGAGATTTTTGTAGGATGCCTAGATGTATGTGAACCCGCCCCTACAATAAGATTTATTTATCATCATAAGTATGGGAGAGTTAATCTGCTTAATCAATTTTATTATGATTACAAGTAGATGGAAATTTACTGACTATTAGTTGTAAACACACGCCAGATGATAAAAGTAGTAAAACCAACATAGCCAAATACTGTTACCCAATCCTGCCAGTTATTGGGGATAACTAAAAATTGATTTTCCATAGTAAGTCTTGATATCTCATTTATTGATCAAATTACAGATTAAATCTCCTGCACCATTAGGTTCAAACGGTGCAAGGTTTCCATCTTTACTTAATCTAGTGCGATCGCGACAATTATAAACCTCAATTGGTCGTTCAACTCCGTCAATACTAACCGCAGCCCGATACTCCCAATAATACTTAGCACTACGCTGGATACTCAGGATGCAAATTGAGCGATTATTATAGTTACGGCAGAAGGAAGCATCAGCAGGGAGTGCAACTGTAAACGATAACGCCAGTAGTAACAGTAAAGCAGCAACGTATCTCACTTTTAAAATTTCTCACCACAATTGCAGGTTACATTTCCAACAACACTAAAGACAAGGGTAATGAGTGCGAACTGACAAGTCAGCACTTGCGCTATACTCCTGCGGAGTCACTACGCGATCGCACTCAGCTATCACTGAGCTAACTTGTTTTGTTAGCCTTATGTATATATACATTTTGAACTTATTCTTACTACTAAGATTGTGGCAGAATCAGCATTTAACTTCTTTCAAAACTGGTATCCCATTGCACCCTTAGAAGATTTAGATCCAAAGCGTCCTACTCCGGTCACAATTTTAGGTCGTCACCTCGTCGTCTGGAAACCTACTGTATCCGAGCAATACCGTGTTTTCCTCGATCAATGTCCCCATCGCCTAGCACCCTTAAGTGAAGGTCGCGTCGATCCAGAAACTGGTAACCTGATGTGTAGCTATCACGGATGGCAGTTTAATCCAGAGGGTGAGTGTACTCACATTCCTCAAGCAGAAAATCCAGATTTGATTGCTAAAAATAAAGAGAATTTCTGCGTTGTCACGCTACCTATCCAGCAAGTTAATGGCTTACTGTGGGTATGGCTAGATGAAAAATCTGCTGATTTAGCAGCATCTAAACCACTTCCTCTATCACCTAGCATTGATGCCAGCAAGGGATTTGTTTGGTCATCTATGGTGCGAGATTTAGAGTATGACTGGCAGACTCTAGTAGAAAATTTAGTAGATCCTAGCCATGTACCCTTTGCTCATCATGGCGTGCAAGGAAATCGCAAGCAAGCGCAACCTGTTGCATTAGAGATGGCTCAATCAACGCCAGATTTAATAGAAGCTACTCTTAACAGAGGCTTCACCACACGCATGACATTTGAACCACCTTGCCGATTGGAATATGCAACGGAATTCCTTGATGGCAAAAAAATTGGTTTCGTTTTCTATTGCGTTCCGGTTGCTCCTGGTAAATGTAGGATTGTAGGGCAGTTTCCTCAGAATTTTGCCAAAACTTTGCATAATATTATCCCTCGATGGTGGGATCACCTTCAAACTCGCAACTTAGTTTTGGATGGAGATATGGTCTTGCTGCACTACCAAGAACATCGCCTGCAAGAGTCTCAATCAACACAAAGCTGGAAAACTGCATATAAAATGCCTACCAGTGCAGATCGCTTAGTAATTGAATTTAGACATTGGTTTGATAAGTATTGCCAAGGAAAATTGCCCTGGGAGCAAACAGTTGTAAAATCTCTTGAGCAACCATTATCCAATCGAGAAGTTTTATTAGATCGCTATAAACAACACACAATGATTTGTGAAAGTTGTAGTAGAGCCTTAAAAAATGTGCAGCGATCGCAAATAGCACTACTTGGATATTTTGCTGTAAGTGTGGCAACTGTTGCTGCAATGCCAGATAACTCGCGAGTTAGTATAGGTTTGCCTCTAATTGCCCTAGCATTAATAGGATTAGGAGGATATGCTTGGTTAAAATTTTGGTTAGAGCCAAAATTTTACTTTGTTGATTATGTTCATTCTGATAAATAATAGTAGAGGCGATCTACTCTTGTCTCTACAGCAGGTAGCAGTATATTAGTTTCTGCTCCCCTCCCCAAAATTCGGGGAGGGGCTGGGGGTGGGGTAGTTCATTT
Source organism: Oculatellaceae cyanobacterium (assembly GCA_036702875.1). Lineage (GTDB taxonomy): Bacteria > Cyanobacteriota > Cyanobacteriia > Cyanobacteriales > PCC-9333 > Crinalium. Next base: position 254,763 of record DATNQB010000059.1, read on the forward strand.
TGATATTTTTAGGATTGATATAGTAGACCTTTGGCAAAAATCACAAATTTGGTTTTTTTATTGTAGATGTGAGTAGATATTCATGTCGGGCGAATGCCCGAAACGCACCCTTTCGCAGATGTCACCCAAGATTTTATTGACTAAGGCTACGAGGTCTAGTTAATAATTTGCTCATCTTCTCTACAAAAATATAAATCTTAGCCTCAATTAAACAGCGTGTTGCTTTAGTTCCTCAAAAGAAACATATTCCAAAATTGAGGGATGGGTAGCCGCCAATACTACAGGTGGTGCTACCCCTGCATCCAACGCTTCCTTCCAACGAGAAGCACACAAACACCAACAATCCCCAGGTTTCAAACCTGGAAAATTAAATCCCAGCACAGGTGTACTTAGATCGTTTCCTCTAGACTTAGTAAATGCTAAGAATTCCTCTGTCATGCGGGCGCAGACAACGTGCGCCCCGAAATCTCCAGCACCAGTATTACATTTGCCGTCGCGGTAGTACCCAGTTATGGGCGATGTACAACAAATTTCCAGCTTTCCGCCAAGGACGTTGCTTGCTTCTGTCATACTTTCCCCTCATTAAAATCAGTAATTTCAGATTAGCAATTAAGATACTGGCGTTAAACTCAGTGGAGATTTATCGTAATTGGCTAACAGATCAGCAGGATCATTATAGATGGCGATCGCACCTGCTAATTGCTCATCTGTAAAACCACCACAACGCACCGCAATTACACCAACCCCACACCCATTAGCTGCTTGAATATCATAAGGTGTATCCGCAATCATCACAACTTCCTGCGGTTCCATCTCTAACCTACTCAGTGCAACTTCCACAATATCCGGTGCTGGTTTAGAAGATTTTGCATCCCCTGATTTTGTTCTTTCAGTAAGCAACTCATCAACTTGGGCATTTTTGAGTAAGATTTCTAGTTCTTCACTGGTAGCTGAACTAGCAACTATTAACTTTAACCCATCACCATGTATCCGCAATACTAATTCTCTCGAACCAGGCGCAGAAGGTATAGTTGGCGAAAACTTCTTAAGCATCAATTCTTGACGCTTTTTAGAAATAGCCTGACCATCGCTGTCTTCTTTATTTAATCCTGGCACTACTTGTGGTATAACCTGATCTCCACCCATGCCAATAAGTGGACGCACTTTATCAAAAGATACTTCATAGCCATATTCTGCAAATGCCTCTACCCAAGCTTGAGCATGAGCATCATTACTTAAAACCAACGTCCCATCAACATCAAAAATTACTCCGCGCAATCCCATTAATACCTCGCTTTGCCACTAAATAGCCAGCAGCATAGCGAGTATTCACCATAGTTTACCTCTACCATTCGGCACGTCAGGAAACTATTGATATAGCTGATAATTTCTTATTGAGGATCGCAGCGAATTTCGATTAAAAATCCATCTGGGTCATAAAAATAAATTCCTCTACCTGTAGGACGAGTTACAGGCCCATGATCGATATTTACTTGATGCTGCTTCAGTACTTCAACTGCGTGATCAAATAATTCTGGGGCAATATCAAAAGCTAGATGATTAGCGCGTGTAAAAGCACGTTGAGGATCTGTATCTGGTGGTAATAACTCTGGTTCCCAGAATAAATCAATCACAGTACTATCCGGGGTAATAAAATTACTTACCTTACCACTAGCTACAAGCGATCGCAGTGTCGTTGGTACTTCTTCACCCGTAAGTTCATGCAATCCCAAAATATTACCGTAGAAGTGGCGGGAAGCTTGCAAATCTTGAACATTAAACGCTATATGATGCACACGTCGCAGTGTTCCTGGTGCAATAACTGTTTGGGTTGGGTGAGTATTAGAAAGCATAACTTGCTCCATTTCGCTCTTTTGGTATAAATATTAGTTTTTATTTAAGTTTAGTATTCAAAATAAAAATATCTACAATTATTGTATATAAATCTTATTCCAGTTGTAAACAAATGTTTGACGGCAACCCCAACATCCTCTTGTTAATAACAAAGCTATGAATAGCTGAACTTTCCCAAAGTTACTAATTATTTATCAATATTATAAATGAAGTTAAATGCTAATAGATGACTACTAACATGACATTTAATTACTCGTTAGATTTTAAAATAATAAATTTTCGTGAGAATCCTGAACTTTATCGCATTGGTAAAGGAGAACAGGGAGTACTTTTAGTTGAACCATATAAATCAGAAATTTTACCTTTCTGGCGTTTCAAAACGCCAGATATTGCTAGGCAGTCTAGTGAAAAGATTTATGATTTATTTATTAACTATCTTGAGCAAGATGATTTTATTGGTGCTGATATGGCTCGTAAATTTTTGCAAATGGGCTATACACGCTCCCGCAGATATGCTAATCATAAAACTGGTAGGAAATATAAAAGTAATCCTCAAAAAGCTAGCACGAAAGAAGCTCAACTTGAGGCAAGAAAAGATATTTTACCAAATGAAGAAGATCCGATTAAAGCTGAATCTGCTGCTATTTTTAAACTAAAGTGGGTGCAAGCAAAGACTAATCCTAAGTATCTACAGCTTTTAGAGCAGCATAAAAAAATGTATGAACAATAATAAGTAGTATTTTTTACAGAAAAACAATTGCAAAAAGATTAGGAAAGGATTTTTTGGCTAAAAGGAGTATTAATATTTAATAAATTAACCACAGATATCCACAGATGTTGGCGCAGCCTGCGCGGAGCGCATACACGGATAAAGACAGATAAAATGCAAGGATTAATTTACAATAGTAAAGACAGTAACAAAATTTATATAATGCGCTATGAAATCTCGATGGGTAATTACAGCAACTTCAGCCGCTATCTTTTTTGGAGGTAGTTTCAGGACTTCATTAGGAGATCCTTGGTTTCAAAATTTAGCACGTCCTAACTGGCTAACATTTGAATTTTTAATTCCCTTTATTTGGCTATTTATCTGGGTATGCGCTACCATTTCAGCAATTTTAGTATGGGAAAAATTACCCCGCGATAATCGCCCTTGGTTACTAATGATTTTATATGCTCTAATAGGTGTTTTAACTGCTATTTATAGCCCCGTTGTTGTGGCATTAAAAAGTTTACCTGGTGGGCTGGTTGTGGGCGCTACTGCTTCTTTGTTAGTTTATATATTAGCAATTTTAGTAAAACCGATATTACCGAAGGCTGCCTTGCTACTAATACCTTATATGCTTTGGGGGCCTATTGGTACTTATTTAACTTGGGTGTTGATTAAATTAAATCCTCAGAGTCTTCAATAAATTTCATTTATTAATTTAATGGCTTCTACCCCAAGCACCAAGTTAATACAAATATTGATTAGACTATTGGGGAAAATCAGTGATCCCATCTGTGTTTATTTGTGTGCATATGTGGTTAATTATCTGAGATTTGACTGATGCAATAGATCTATTAGCTAATAAAATAGAATAGAACAATCTTGTTAAGTGAAATTAAGTTAAATTTGACTAGGTGTGTTCACTATGTAACTTTGCAGGAGGATCTCACGATATTTATAAACTACTCCACAAATAGCAGATAATAGTAACCACCCTAGCGTATTGACTCGCAAATCAAACAAAGTCACATCTACAGTATTAAATAATGTACATCCACCAAAAGCAACTATATAAGCAAATAAAAGTAATTTATTTTTATCAAAATTAGTTGAAATCTTAGCTAAAATTAGCGCACCTTGAACTAATATCCAGCCAACTAAGCCAAAAAATAATAATGTTGCAGGTATACCAGTTTCAGCAGTAAACATCAGCAACAAATTATGAGGATGTCCTAGCCAAATATGGTTTTGTGCTTCATAAAGTGGGGTAAAATTGCGTAATCCCCAACCTGTTAATGGGCGTTGTTGAGTCATCCACAGAGCAAATTTCCACTGCGTTACCCGCATTAAAGCTATTGGGCGATCGCTAAAATTTTGATCGGTAAGTCTTGCCCAGAAAAAAGCTGGTACAATTGCTTTTAAGGCTTGTTGTAGTGGTGAAGGAGCAAAAGCAGCACCAAGCACACTTGCAGCTATAACTGTAAATATAGCTACCAACCAATACCATGCTTGGTAAAGTGCAAAAGCTAGGCAACTGATAATTATAATTCCCCAAGCATTACGGGAATTAGTTAAAATTAATGCGATCGCACTTCCAATTACACTTATACTTAAAAACCCTAACCGTAACCAATCGCTACGACGCGCTGAAAAATTTTTATGAGTTTCCAGCCATAATCCTAATCCTAAAATAAACACAATCTGCAAATAAGCAGCTAAGATATTAGCATACATAAATACCGAAGCCATTCTACCGATAGGATAACCATTAGGTTCAAGTACCCAACCTAATATAGGTTGCAATTGAGTTGAAGTACTCCAACCCCAAAATAGTTGTCCAAAACCAAGAATTACTACAGGTAAAGAAGGCAAAATTATTACCCAAGCAATTTGTTGTAACTGTGTAAATGTTTGGATTAGGTTACTATAAGCTGCAAATATCAAGAAAAACGGTAATAAATTAGCTAATCCTAATAAAGCTTCTAAGGGTTTAAACGCAAAACAAACCGTAATTACTAACCAACCTGCTAATATTGCTAGTCCCCAATTGATCCGACGTTGGATGATATGTTTTAGCTGCTGCTTGCAAATAACCAATGCTATAGTTGCCAATCCAACAGCACCAAAAGCAGGCAATAAAGGCAATAAAAACAGGCTTAACAGGGTGAAATTCCATAACGTCTGTAAGCCTGGATTGGGGTGTTGAATTTTTTTGAATATCAAGTTGAAAAAATCAAAATTCATTAGGCTAAATGCGATAGTTGCTATTAGCTAATGTTAAATTGTGGCTGCTAAACTTGGAAATATAGCCATAGCGGAGGCGCGGAGATGTTTTATTCTCAAACCCGCAGCGAAACATTAACTTTAAAAAAAGCTAATAGCTGATAGCTATATAACTTTAGGCGATTTCCCAGCATTCGGAACGGGTAAGCCGAATTTGTGCTAGGGCATAGATGGTAGGAATAATGCGACCATAATTAGTAGCGATCGCTCTCCATCCTAAATCAGCTAAGAACCAACCCCACATTGCAGGGCCAACAAAAGCTAAAACACCCCTAGCAGCCCCATAGCGGGCAGCACTCATCGCCATCCCACGTCCGGCTGTTTGCATCGTGAGATAACTTTGAAGCTGTGCAGCCGCCGCAGCGCCACCTTGAACAATAGTTTCTCTAGCCACTTGATAAGTGGCAAAGTGAAGGGCAAACTGACGCGCAAGTTGTTGCAGTAGTAATGGCTGGATAAAAGAACTCACAGCCAAAGCACTACCACCTTTAAGGATTAAAGTAATTGGATCGTGCTGTAGGTGTACGGGTAAAGGTTCAGAAAAATTTGTTTTCGCAAGCGATCGCTGTACTCTAACTGTTAAAGCTTGCTTTTCTGATGATGGCAGTTGTTTCCAAGCACGACGCATTAAACTCAGAAATATTTCTGCTTCTAAATCAGTAGTAGAAAACTTATTAGAATAAGGAATTTTTAGATAACGGCAAACTTGAATCAATGCTTGTCGATATGTAACTTCACGGGTACGCCCCCGTAGCACAGTCATCCCATCTGCTGCTAAAAAGCGAAATCTCTCCTCGATCGCATCTAACCAATTTTCACGATCTTGGCATTGAATGTCTATAGGCTCAGGTGTATGAACATAATCTAGAGGGTTAAACTTGCGCTGAAACAAGATATCCGTCAGTTGCTGCAACTCTTCCTCAGTGGCTAACTCTAGCGCCGTTCTTAGTTCGTCCAACTTTCATGCCTCCAGTGTCCTATAGATTCTCGCTGTTCCTTATTCTAGTATTTGCACTGGTAGGTAAGTTGTGACTATGCGGACTTTAATCTACTTTCTCTCAACCGTCAACAGTTAACAGTCAGCAAAAAGCTAATGACTAAAAGCAATAATGTATGTGATGTTGCCGTAATTGGTGCTGGTATTGCAGGCATGATCTGCGCTCAACAGTTACAGCAAGCAGGGTATAAAGTCGTTGTTGTAGAAAAATCTCGCGGAGTCGGGGGACGTTTCGCTACACGCAGGTTACATGATACTCGTGCTGATCATGGTGTGCGCTACTTAGAACCTTACGGTAAGCGGTTGGAGCAGTTAATTGATGAATTAACTAATCGTAATATTTTGCAAGTTTGGACTGATACTGTTTATGAATTAAGCGCAGATGGTATTTTGCAACCCAAAAATGATTATCCCCGTTATATTGCATCTGAAGGAATGACGGCGGTAGCCAAATTTTTAGCTACAGGCTTAGATATCTGGTTAAATCAGCGAGTAGAAGCAATTCAAATCAATGTAGAGGGGGACTTGGTTAATTTAGAGCATAATAAGGGCGATGTCTTCGACGGGCTACGCCTACGCACTTATGAACTCCTCTTCAACAGTCCAAATCCAGCAACCCAAACACAAAATAAATTAAATGCTAGAGCAATAGTTGTCGCTATCCCTGCACCGCAGGCGTTGAACTTATTAGAACCCTTAGCTGAAAGTAATTTATCACCAGAATTTATTAATAATTTGCGCTCAGTAGAATTTGATCCTTGTTTGAGTCTGATGGTTGGTTATCCATCAGCGAGACAACAAGATTTAGATCAACTATCACCAGCTTGGAAAGCTGTTATTTGTCCCCATGATGCTCAAATCGCTTGGATAGGTTTAGACAGTAGCAAGCGCCAAGAAGTAAAACCGCCAGTATTTGTCATTCAAAGTACAGCAAAATTCGCTCAAAGTTATTTAGATACGGATAATTTACAACCTGCTGCCGATCAACTTTTATCACACGCAGCCAAGCATTTAATACCTTGGTTAGATGCACCTGAATGGTTACAAATACATCGCTGGCGTTATGCTTTCCCTAAGCAATCTTTGCAGATAGATTGCTTAGATACTAATATGCCTTTACCTATAGTATGTTGTGGTGATTGGTGTGGAGGTAATCGGATAGAAGGTGCGATCAATTCTGGATTTGCTGCTGCTGCCCAGATTAATAAAAAGTTACAACAGTTATCCTTGCAAGAAATAAATTTTTAGGATGTTTTTTAATTTTAAATAACGGCGGGTGCGGGAATTGAACCCGCTTTCACATTGCTGCGATTTAACCGATAACCCTTAATCTTCAGCCTTTTCAGACAAGAGGTGAACAAGGGTAAACCCGCCATGTAGGGGCAAGTATAAAACCTGCCCTAAAGTTAATTACAGTTCGTCTCTTGCTAACATTTGGATAATCCGAGGCATACTAGGATCAAAGCCACCCAAATCCCAAGAAAGCGGATCTTTTGGATCAACTAATGTGATTTGATAAGGCGCAAGGGTGATATATACCGCTTTTGTATTAGGATTAACTTTTTTGCGGTACTCAGCTAAGGCTTGAGCGGGATGTTTGTACCCAGCCCAGCTTTCTGAGTCAGTCCAAAAGCAAATTACGTCTGCTTTGAACCTATTTTTAATCATCCACTCGTAAGCAACTGAAGCATCTGTTCCACCAAAGTTTTGATTGCTCGCTTTCTTCAAAGCAGAACTAAAACTATCTTTTTTGGTGATATCTAAATCACGAAAATCAGTAGCAAAACCACGAATCATGTAGTTTTTCTCGGCTTTGGCTGTTACTAATGCCATTGTGGTAGCGATTTCGCAACAGCTAAGTCCGACTGAATTAACGACTCCGTAAGACATGGAACCAGATACGTCCACAGCGTGCATGAACACTTTGCCTGTGGGTTCCACGACATCAAAAGATAACTCTACTGCTGTTTCGAGAATATCGACAATGCGAGGAACTGGTGTCCAAGTTTTTTGGCTGCGTCCTAATTTACCTCCAGATTGATAGGTTTTTAGTGCTTTGAGGACATCAATAGGGTGAATACGTCCTTTACGCAGATGTTCTTTGTTATTGAGAACATTTTCGATGCGATTTAAATTCTGACGTTGATCGCCACGTAATACACCTAATTCAGTTAGCGAACCCAAGTTACGCAGCATTGCGCCGATAGGCATTTCATTGAATAGCAATTGCCATGCTTGCTGATCCATTTTGCCCACAGGTGCAGCCATTTCGTGGGTGAGGTGTCCTTTGGCGATCGCATGACCTGTCTTTTCAGGATTCCGCTTTAGCCACTCATACCACCAAATTTGGGCTAATGCTTCTGAAGGGATTTCTTTTGGCAGTTCCTCCCAACCTTTAACTACCCATTGAAATAGTTGTCGGTGATCTTCAGTAGGTGGTTTGACGTGAAACAGTCGCAAAGCATCTCGGTGTGAGAAACCTTGACGTTGTTGATATTTCAACAATTGATAAGCTAAACCCTTAACATCTTCACGGGATAGCCAAGTTTTACCAACTTCTCGAATCACCTTACCAAACCCCCGCAGAGATTTGGTATAACTCAACCATTCATAAAAGTGGCTAGCAGTACGCACAACTTGAGGGAAAATTTCCTGAAAAGCTTTCTTTGCTTCTGGAGTTTCGCCCATTGATAGCAAGACTAAAGCTAAAATTGGGGCGCTATTATTAATCGCACGTCCATCACTGGCGTAGATGATTTCTTCTGCTACTTTAGCTGGGTTTTGTGCGATCGCATCTTGCACAACCGCCACAAAATCCTCTGTTAATTCTTGCTTACCAGCATAGAAAGTGCTTTTCGCTGTACCAATCAGCAAACAGCGCCGTAGCATCTGCCATATACCAGCATCAAACATGAATCCGCCCGAACGTCCTTGGCGCATCTCCGCTTCACGCCCAGGAATCGGTTGTGTTTGCGGTGTACTGTTCTTTTTTTGAGTGAAAAACTTATAATCCATATTGGTCACTCTCCCAGCCTTTTCAGGCAATTGCTGTTAAGCTGTCAGCCGTTAGCTATCAGCTTAATTAGTTACTTAATGTTCAAAGAAGTTGGTGGCGGGGCGGGAGTCGAACCCGTGACCCGATAACCCTCTATTCTTCAGCCTAAAGAGACAAGTTTATGAATAAGGAATAGCTGCTCTACCACTGAGCTACCCGCCACATAGTTTTTAGCTGTCAGCTATCAGCGAAAGTTAGCTACTTAATCCTCACCGGAACTGCTGGCGGGGCAGGATTTGAACCTGCGGTCACAGGTTAACGATAATCCTCAGATCTTCAGCCTAAAGAGACAAGGGAGTTAATCAAGGATATGCCTGCTGCCTTACCACTTGGCGACCCGCCAGATGAGTTTTTAGCCGTCGGCTTTAGTGATTATTCAGTGCTAAATATTGGTGTGGCGGAGCAGGAATCGAACCTGCATCCTCCCGATTATAAGTCGATAACCCTCAACTCTTCGGTCTTTGCAGACAAGGGGTGAATTAAGGATGTTTTTGGCGCTCTACCACTGAGCTATCCGCCACATGAGTTTTTTCTAATTAGAAAACAGATAAAATAACTTAGTTCCTAGTCACTAATCACCAGTCACCAGTCCCTAAAGCTTAATGGTGTAGCGGAGCGAGATTTGAACCCGCATCTCCGGCGAATAAGGGAGAGAATCGTTAATAGCGATAACCCTAATTCTGCGGCCTTTTCAGACAATAATTGGCGCTCTTCCAATTGAGCTACCCGCCACATGAAATTTAAAATTTTTTTACGATCACCCTCATTACTGCGGTCATCTTGAACAATGGTTAAAGCAAGATATTTTTCGCTTTGAGCTAGGTCATTGGTATCACCTCCTTAAGTTGTAGTATGTTTGTAGTATACAAACTAATTTTCAGGTTGTCAACATTTTTTGGAGAAATACGAGGTCTAAATCTGTAAGTTATATTTTTCCTAAATCGGCTTGTCTGCTGTTGTAGATCTACTAAGACGTAGTGCAAGACAAAAGCGAAAATCTAATATGAAAGTATTTAATCTAAAATTCTTACCCTTGTCTGCTGCTTTACTAGGGTTATCTATTTCCTGGCTAGGAAATCAGGGCGCTTCTGCTTATAGTCAGGTTGGTTCAGAAGTAGCACAGCGTAGTAATTCCTCTTTGGTGGCGGCGACTCCTACCAAGGTAGAAGAATTTACGGCTGTAGGTACTGAACCATTTTGGAGTGTGACTATTAGTCGTAATGGGATTGTTTATTCAACTCCAGATGCCAAAAACATCAAATATCCTTATACTGCACCAAAAGCAGCATCAAGTCGCCCGCTTGATTTACTACGAGTTTACAAACTTACAGGTAAAACCAATGGTTTTGTGGTGATTAAAAAAGGTACTTGTAGTGATGGAATGTCAGAAAGAGTTTATCCCTATGATGCCACTGTCATTTTAGGTAATCAGGTTTTAGAAGGCTGTGCCTATAAAAAGAAATAATTTAATCTTGAGGAGTGTTAACAATTTGGTCAGCAAATTCTAAAGCTTGTGCAGATGTGGTAATTTTACCTTCAATCCTTGCAATTTGAATATCTGTAAGTAGTTGACCAATTTGTGGACTAGGTGATAATTTGAGGGCTTGCATCAAATCCTTACCAGTAATTAGGGGGGTTGGATGAGCAACTTGATCATCTGGATTAAGATAGCGATTAATTAAAGGTGCGATCGCATCCACTTCTATCCCAGATCCTACAGCTAAAACTGCGATCGCCGGAAATACACCCTTAACATTCTGAAAGAAAAAATACTGTTCTGCTAAGGACATCTCCGACTGTACTACAGCTTGTAGTTGGGGTAGATATGTAATTGCAGTTGTAACAGCTTTAATTTCAGGACGGCTATAACTTAACCGCAACATTTGCAACTCTGCTTCTGGCGGTGTCGCTGGTAGTAAGTTAACTAATTTCGCAATACCTACGAGAGATGTATTGATAGTATCTCGTAGCGATCGTACTAACTCTATCTTTAAATTAGACCATGTTTTTCCTAGTAACTCGGCGGCTTGATCAACTTTAATCAGTTGCGCTAAACCTTCAGCAGTCACACTAGGAAACCAAGAAGATAGTAAACCATCCTCCACAGCCGCAATTAACAAAGGCGTACCTTGAGGCGTTTTTAACAGATAACGCAATTCTGTTAATACCCTTTCGGCTGCAACTTCACTAATTAACAGTGCTAACTGACGAATAGTTGATTTTGTAGTGGGTTCGATTACAAAACTTAACTGAGCAGCTTGGCGATAAGCGCGTAATAATCTTAAAGGATCATCTTGTAAATTAGCTGGTGCAACCATCCGCATCATTTTCAGTTGCAAATCAGCATAACCGTTGAGGGGGTCGATGATTTCATTAGTGTAAGGGTTGTATGCGATCGCATTCACTGTAAAATCCCTGCGTTGCAAGTCCGTTTCTAAACTTGCGCCTTCTTGTTGTGCAAAATCAACCGTTGCTTCTGGAAATACCACCCTAGCAATTTTTCTTTCAGCATCTAATAAAACAAACCCAGCTTTATAGTAACTAGCAATTTTTCTAGCTGTTTGCACCGCATGATTAGGTATGACAAAATCTAAATCCAAATACTCCCGCCTTCTTCCCAATAAAGCATCCCGCACCGCACCACCCACTAAATAAGCAGGTTGCGGTAACAATTCCAAACTAAAAGGCAAATTTTGGGGAGATAGTGCAGAGGAGTTTTTAAACATCGCAACAAAATTCAACCTAATGAATCATCAACTAAGGCAAGCCATGAGTTAGATTAACAGAAAAGCACTTGGAACTAATCCTATGTGTATTTGCATTAATTGCCATTATGTAGACCGTTGCGTTACTTATAATGCAGTGGAAACGCAACATGAAGTACCTCATTTGACTGAAACACCTGATTTTGAGCCAAATGAGCCTAGCATAAACGTCAACATCCGTCCCCGTGAAGACTATGTAGAAATGGAATGGGATGTCGTCGGTTGTCAAAGCTTTAAACCCGAAATGGGTAAATGGGCGCGGCTGCGACCTGGTGAGTTAGTGCCAACTTGAATAGTAAACTACTTTTGTGAGCGATGACTTTTTCTTAGCCCCTCCCCTAGTAGGCAGGGCTGTTTCATTTTTGGAGCAAAATACCTAAAGAAAGAGCGATCGCTACCTGATAAAATCATAGCGGTCGCTAATTATTTTACAAAAAAAGATGTTTATTAGTTTAATAGAACATTTAAAAAAAGTCAAAGACTTTCG